>CAZTTZ010000001.1:0-22161 GCA_964616065.1 uncultured Candidatus Saccharibacteria bacterium
GCGAATTAAACCTATCATTAGAGGAAATTGCTCAAGAAAACCTTAAAAAAATCACCAAAAAATATAATATAAAATAGCCTACCCAGCATTACACCCGCCCTTAATATTATGCGACATTAGATTGAAGGGAAAAACTAATAGAGAGAGAAATTTATAATTTTAATCTTTAAGGCCATGATATTTTCGATGAATCTCGCGAAGGCGAGGTTTTGTTATATGAGTATATACTTGAGTAGTGACAATATTTTTGTGTCCTAAAAATTCCTGCACGGTACGCAAATCTACACCCTTCATTAAAAGATCTGTTGCGAAACTGTGGCGAAGAGTGTGACAGGTGGTATTAGCAGGTAGACCTGCTAGCAAAGCATATTTTTTAACTATTCTTTCAACACTTCGTCTTGTCAGTCTACTTGAAGGGTCTTTCCCCCGATAATTAATAAACAAAGCTTTATTTTTGTCGTCTCTTGTACTTAAATACTCTCTTAACCATTTGACAGCCCTTTCTGATAAATACACTGTTCTTGGATGTCCTCCTTTTCCAATTATTGAAATTTCTAAATCTTTTGTATCCGGTTTTATTTTAATTTGGTCTCTATTTAAAGAAACCAATTCGCTCACTCGGAGACCCGTGGAAAAAAGAACTTCTAAAATAGCTTTATCTCTTAAACCAATTACATTCCTTGTATCTGGAGTCTCCAGTAACTTTTTTACCTGCTCTATTGTTAAAAAATGAATAGTTCTTTCATCTTTATCTTTTGGCAATTTAACCTTTTCAGGAGGTAGGGAAGGTATATCTTTTTCAGCAAAGAAGGTTAAAAATGATCTTAAAGCAATTAAATAATAGTTCTGAGTGGATCTTTTAATAGGTTTTTTGGTATTTTTTGAGATATAATGGCGTGAAAGAAAAACCCTATATTTCCAGATGTGCTCCTTTGTTAGCTCCGGTGGCGTAATTTTATCTAACTTGTTTGCTTTTAGCCATTTAAAAAAACATCTTAAAAATCTATCATAATTTTCCTGTGTTTTATTAGAGACACCTTTTTCGATTTCAAGCCAGTCTAAAAAATCTGGTAAATATTGGCAAAGAGGTTTAAGGTTTTGAGACATGGTATTGTATTATCATAATTAAGACCTCCCTGACTTCGATTAACCTACATTATGTGTCATTAACTTTCTTTCATTATATTACCTCCCTACGCAAGGTGTCAAGCTTATAATTATAAAAAGAGGGATTTATTCAATTACAATTTCTTTATTCAAAAAGAAAATAATTTGTTTCCAAAAATTTATTATTCCAATTTTTGCTTTTTGATACCACCAAAACTCAATTTTCTGTCCTAAATTAAAGAAAAAAGGAAGAATTTTCTGATGCCAAAAAACGCCAAAAGAACCAAAATATGGTTTTGTTGAGGTGACAACCCTCTGGACAATTCCTTTTGTCTCCTCTTGCCCCGGAGGACCTATTTGAGAAAAGGTAAATGAAGGCCAGCAAAGAAGGCTTATTAAAGATAAAAACAGAGTAATAATTATTAAGGCTCTCATGATTGAAGTAAATTTTTTGCTTTCCTAATTCTTTCCAAAGTTTTTTCTTTTCCCAAAATTTCAGCTATTTCAAAGGGCGGACAGGAGGCCTCTTTGCCAGTTAGAGCCACCCTTATTGGCCAGAGAAAATATCCCCTATCCCCTACCTTACTGAACTTTTCTGCCTCTTTGACAAGTATATTTTTCAGATTTTCTACATTCCAATTTTTTTCTTCAATTTGTTGTAAAATTCTCTCTGCTTTCTCAAGAGCTTCTAAAATATTTTTTTCGTCTGCATCTTTCCATTTAAGTAACTCCTTTTTGTAATTTAATTCTTTTTTAAAGAAAAAATCCACCAGTTCAGGAATTTCTGAAAGCACTCTCAATCTCTCTTGGTAAATGGAAATTATCTTTTTTATTTTATCAATCTCAACTATTTCCCCTGTTTCTTTGATTATAAAACTCTGTCTGATGGTTTCTCCTCCAAATACCGGAGGATATTTTTCGCTTTCAATTTTTGGTTTTATAAGTTCAGCCTCAATTAGATATGGAAGACACAGTTCAGTCAATCTATCTATATTTTTCTGACGAATATAAAAACTATTGAACCAGATTAGCTTTCTTTTATTAAAGACTGCAGGTGATTTTTGGCACCTTGCCAGAGAAAATTCTTTTATAAGAGAATTCAACGAATAAATTTCCCTTTCTTTACCCGGATTCCAGCCCAAAAATGCCATAAAGTTGATTAAAGCCTCGGGCAAAAATCCTTCTTTTCTATATTCTCTTAGAGCAACAGCACCATGTCGCTTACTTAATTTACTTCTATCCGGGCCCAAAATTAATGGTAAGTGGGCAAATTTAGGGGGCTTTAATTCTAGAGCTTCGTACAAAAGAATCTGTTTGGGAGTATTTGGAATATGGTCTTCCCCTCTAATTACATGAGTAATTTTCATCTCAAAATCATCAATTACAGCGGCTAAATTATAAAGAGGGGTGGTTTGGTCTTTAGCAATCACAATATCGCCAAACTCCGAAGAGTCACTCTCAATTTTGCCATGAATTAAATCATCAAAAACAACTTTTTTATTTGGGTTTTTAAACCTTATTACATAGGGCTTTTTTGCCTCCAAGTATTCTTTGACCTCCTTTTCGCTGAGATTTCTGCACTTTCCGTTATATCTGGGAGGCTGGCCTATGCTCATAAAATACTGTCTTTTTGCTTCTAATTCTTCGGGCGAGCAAAAACAATAATAAGCCTTGCCCTCATCTAATAATTTTTGGATATATTTTTTATAGATTTCTTGTCGTTCACTCTGTCTATAGGGACCATAATTGCCAATATAGCCTTCTCCATCAGGCAAGGGACCCTCATCCCACATTAATCCCAACCATTTTAGCCCCTCTATTATATCTTCCTCCCATTCCTTTTTAGATCTTTCTATATCTGTGTCTTCCATTCTTAAAATGAAAATACCATTGTATTTCTTAGCAAAAAGATAATTGAACAAAGCAGTACGAGCTGTGCCTATATGGAAAGGTCCGGTTGGAGAGGGTGCAATTCTTACCCGAGGTCCTGCCATTTTAAGTTCTAAATCGTCCATATTTTTATTTTAAGCCTTCCTTTCTGCAAAATCAACGAGATTTAGCTCTTGGAGGATATATTTTGCAATGATTTTAGCCGAATTTGGTATGGCTAATTCTTCAGCCTTCTTTTTCATTTCTTTTAATATATCAGGCTTTGAAAACAATAAATAAAGTTTTTTAAGTAGAAAATGAGGCTTGAAATTAGATTGCTCAATCACAAGAGCAGCCCCATATTTTTCAATGATATATGCATTTTCTCTTTGGTGATTTTGCGCAGATTCAGGAAGAGGTACTAAAATTGAAGGAAGACCATTTGCTAAAATTTCAAAAACTGAACCAGAACCTGCTCTTGAAATCACCAAATCTGCTACTTTATAGGCGTGTTTTAACTGTTCTTCGTTTAAAAATCCATACAAGTGATAATATTTTTGAAGAGATTTTTCTTTTTGGAAAATTACCTCCGTTTGAAGCTGCATTTCCCTGACGTTATTCTCCCCACATTGATGAATAATCTCAAACAACTTTAGGATATCTAAAAGAGTCTGAAGAATAACATCATTTATTCTTTGGGCTCCTTGAGACCCCCCCAGTATTAAAAGAACTGGTTTTTCATTTGTTAAATTAAAAATTTTCTGTCCTGTTTCTTTATCTCCTTTTGTAATTTCTTCTCTTGTGGGATTCCCAACAAAAAGATACTTTTCTTCTGATCCCATTTGCGGGAAATATTTTGTATGTTTGAGCGGAAAAGCTAAGAATACTTTTTTAGCAAAACGAGCGCAAAATTTATTAGTCCATCCTGGTATTGAATCAGACTCATGCAAAAATATGGGAATGTCTAAAAAGGATCCTGCTAAAACAACAGGTAAAGAACCATATCCTCCTTTACTAAAAATTAATTTTGGTCTTATTAGACGAAGAGATAAAAAGGCTTGCACAAGACCTATTAAAATTTTAAAAATGTCTATAAAGTTAGAAAAAATAGCTTGAGGGGTAATATATCTCCTAATTTTTCCTGCCTTAATACATTTTACCTGAATTCCTTCTTTAATTAGATTTTCTGTAAATTGGTCTTTTGGTCCAATATAAAAAAATTTTAAAGCCTTTGCTTTAGGATATTTTTTTAATTCTCTTACAATTGCAATTATTGGAAAGGTATGTCCTCCTGTTCCTCCCCCACAAAATACTAATCTCATAGTTTTATTTTTTTGTTATATTTAATAATATACCACAGCCAGCCAGTTCACAAATTAAGGCTGAGCCTCCATAACTTAAAAAAGGCAAAGGCATACCAGTTAGAGGCAAAACCCCAATCATTGTACCCATATTTATAAAAGCCTGGATAGTAATCCAAGAGGTTATCCCAATAGTTAAAAGTTTTTTAAACTCATCTTTTTGTTCTTTAGCACATCTAATCCCCCTCCAGGCAAAGATTAGAAATAGACAAAGCACCACAAAAGTGCCCAAAAACCCCACTTCCTCTCCAAAGACAGCAAAAATTGAATCTGTCATAGGCTGAGGTAAAAATCCTAATTTTTGTTCTCCTAATCCCAGCCCCTTTCCAAACAGCCCACCAGAACCTACAGCAATTAAAGCTTGTTTTATATGATACCCCTTTCCTAAGGGATCTGTTTCAGGGTTCAAAAAAACAAAGAGTCGATTGAATCTGTAGGGAGCGAGCAAAATTAAAAGAGAGAGAGCAATACCTCCAACACAGCCTAAGATAATAATATGTGACAAAGGAGTTTTTGCAGAAAAATATAATATTCCGCCCAGTAAACCAAACATTGCCAGTGTACTAATATCCGGCTGAAGGATAAAAATTATGCTTAAAATTGCCAAAATTGTCAAGAATGGTAGCAAAATACTCTTAAATGTATTCCTCTCTCTTGCCTGCTTTGCTAACCAAGAGGAAAGGTAAATTAAAAAGGCCAATTTTAATAATTCAGATGGTTGAAAAGAAAATCCGAAGATTCTTATCCATCTTCTTCCACCCAAAATTGTAATACCTAATTTTGGTATAAAAACCAAAGTGGTCAATAAAACTGCAAAAACAAAAATCCAAAAAGAGTTTTTTCTTAAAAATTCAGGATTGAGCTTGTATAACACAAAAGCCAAAATAACACCGGGAAAAAGGCCATATACTATTTGATGAAATAAAAAATAAGTGGATTTGCCTGTTATCTGTAAAGATTCAGCACTGGAGGCTCCAGCTATTGCTATGAGGCCAATCAAATTTAAGAGAATTACTACAGATAAGAGAATATAGTCTGGCTTTTTGTGTTTTTTCATTTTTTTGCTAATTTTTGAAGATATTTTTTAAATTGGTCTCCCCTATCCTTGTAGTCTTTAAATAACCCAAAACTAGCTGAGGCTGGTGATAATAAACAGATGCCCTTTTTTGTAACTTGCAAAGCCATCTTTACAGCCTCTTCCATATCATTTACAAAGAAGCATTTTGGTTTATTTTTTCTTTTTGCTATTTTTTGAATCTCTTTATAAATTCTTTTACCTGTCTCTGGAAATAAAATAAGATTTGGGATTTTCTTTTCTATTATCATTTTAATCAACTCTGTGAAGTCTTGTTTTCGCTCATATCCTCCCAAAATCAAGGTTTCTATTTTTTGAAGAGTATCTAAAGCCTCAATTGTTGCCTCTGGAATAGTAGCCAAGGAATCATTATAATATGAAACACCTCTGAACCTACCCACAAACTCTAACCTATGTTCTAGGGGCTGAAATTTCTTAATTGTTTTTCTTATAATCTTGGGACTAACTTTTAGAAGATAAGATACTGCCACTGCAGTCATTACATTCAAAAGATTGTGTTTGCCTTTTAAGGGAATCTCTTTTATTGGAAGAATCCTTCTACCCTCAAAAATAATCCAATTATTTTTTATATAACATCCTTTTTTATTATGAAAACCAAAAGGAATAGCCTTAGCTTTTGTTTTTGAAGCCAAATTTCTAAGGGCTTCTATTTCATAGTTAAATATAAAAATATCTTTTTCTGTTTGCCATCGAGTGACATTCTTTTTAGCAGAAAAATATTCTTGAAAATTTTTATAATAATCAAGATGCTCTTTATAGATATTTAAAAAGACAGCAATTTTGGGGCTTATTTTCAGACCTTGTAATTGATGGGAGGAGAGCTCAAAAACAAAAAGACATTTTCTTTTGCCTTTTTTGAAAAAATCCAAGGGTGGCTTTCCGATATTGCCAATTAATTCAACAGGCTTTTTTCCCTCTTTTAAAATTTTATAAATTAAAGTTGATGTTGTACTTTTTCCTTTTGTGCCGGTAATGCCTATAACTTGATCTCTGTAATTTTCTAAGAAAATATCTGTCTGGCTGGTTAAAATATGATTTTTTTGAAGATAAGGCTTTATTTTCTCTACTGCTATCCCAGGAGTTTTTATAATTACCTCATATTTTTTGATTGCCTTTAAATAATCTGGACCCAAAAAAGCCTCTACATTCCCCAGTTTTATCGACTTTTGTAAATTTCTATTAAGTTTTTCAAATTCTAACTGGTCTGCCAGACCAATTGTTTTATTGGGAAATAATTTTTTTAAAAATCTCAAACTCGATGCCCCTTCTCTGCCAAGGCCCAAAATTAATATAGTTTTTTGTTTTAAGAAATCTAATTTCATTTATTTTAGAATATCACAGAATTTTGGTTTTATAAAGATAAAAAAGCGCCCCTTTAGCGGGGCGCCTGCCACTTTATTCTGCATGAATAAGATTGGCTGTCTTTTTCTGTAAGGTTTCCCATTCAAAAAGAATATCTGTCACTTCCTTAATCAATCTCCACAGCTTCCGGATACTTTTACCGGTTAAAGGTTCAATCATCACCGAGTTTCTATAGATGCTAAAGCCCAGAAATTTAAGCTTCCTAAGATCTTCCGTCTTCGGGTTGATCTTTTTTATTTCTTGAGATAAAGGATGTGGAGAACGTTCGTTTATTTCTTCTTCGGTGATTCGCCAATTTGCTTTCATGAGTACAATTTTTGGACTCATTATTAAAGCCAACCAAGGATTTGGAAGAGGTCTTGTTATCAATCTAACAGCAATTTCTAACTCGTTCCTTCTGAAGACTCGCTCAGGTTTCCAGTAGTAATACTTCTTTTTGGATTTCCTATTCCACCAAAACCAACACCTTTTTAAAAACCCAACCATTGTTCACCTCCTTAAAGTAATCTGGGTCGGGAAAGTTTTTTCAAAGGAGTAACTTCCTCGAGCTGTTTTCTAATGACTTCAATATCTACTTTGCCCCAATCAAATTGGCTGACTGGGATAGGTTTGGAGGTAATAAGTTCTGGATGCGAGCAGATTTCAAGATAGTCACAGTACCAACAATGATTACCTGTTATTTTTGGAAAGAGCTGTTTGTTTTGAGAGAGCAAAAAAGATTCAATTAATACCGCAAGGTCAGTATAGTGATGTTCGTTTCTTGGGGTGATAAGAAGCCTTTTGTCTATTTTTTCTTCTGTGATCGGGTTTTTGCCTCTCCATCCAAGAGGATAGCGAATAATTCCGGCCTCCTTTTTGCCAAAGATTCCTCTAAATGCCCAACTGTATACAGTAAACTGATAATCATGATGAACTGGGAATTGAATGCGCGGATCCTCTTCTCCATAATCTTGCCAGCCTGATTTGAGATCTACAATATACCACTTGCCACTTCCATAAGGAATCTCTCTTATCTGGTCTATAGAGCCAATAAGAAAAATATCATATCTGGCAGGGGCGCAAACAGTAAATCTCCGTTCAACCGCAACTGGTGGAGGCGCCTCGTGGTTATCTTCCCAATATTTTGCAATCATTGAAGCACCAAGTTCTTTATATCTTTCTTTTTCTTTCTCTATTTCATCTTTTGTTTTACCACGAAATCTAATCTGGCAAGGATTATGGAAACGTTTAGCATTTTTTTCTTGTAAGACATCTTTCCAAAGACTAATCCATAGCTTCACTGCCGATTGTTTGCTGGTGGGAAAAAGAAGGGTTAGCCTCTTATTTAATCTTTTTTTCTGTTGTTCTGGAGTAAGCCGATAAAAACTTGCAATAAGTTGATGTATTGCCTGTCCAAAAACAAGATAGACTGCTTGAGGCACCTCTATTTTCGCCTCATATCTTAAGAAATGAGAATAAGGACAACGGCCGTAATTCAAAAGCCTCGTCGCTGAAATTCGAATTGCCATCCTTTCACCTCCTTTGGTAAAATTCTTGGAATATTTTATTTAACAAAAAAATTGTTTTGATGTCAAGTTAGTTTTTCCTTGGGAGGATGAGAATTTTTATAACCAAGATAAATAAGATAAGCAACAAGAAGATAAAAAATATGAAGAAGTCTTCCTCCAGAAATATAAAGAACTCCTATAAGGCCTATTCCTAAATAAATCACAAAGGCATAAAAAGAATAAAAATTGGCAAGATTTTTTAAAGTGAACCCCCCTTTTTTTAGATTCCAAAAGATAAAAAAAATTAATCCCGAGAGGAAGATAAAAATTATTCCTCCCAAAAAATAACCATGGGGAGGTGCTTTTGAAATATTATAATAAACCCCTCCCCTTGTTGAAATTTCCTGAACTCTCATTAAAAATCCAAAATAATACAAAGAGAAAATTATTGTTCCTACCAAAGAAGAGATAAAAAGAGTTATTCTCTTGGGATATACTTTCTGGGCAATATAAACTAAACCTAAGATACCATGGATTCCAAACCACACTCCTCCAAAAAAGATGATTGTCCGAGCAAAGGAAGGAAAAACCTTCCAGCAACTTAGGGCAACTCCATTAAAAATCCACCACAAAGCCCCACTGAACCAGAAACTCGCATAAAGAGAGTCTGTCAATGATAGTTTTTTGTTTCTCCCAATCCAATAAGAAGAGAAAGCACAGAGGATGCCTATATAGAATGAAGTTAGGCCATCTAAAATAGAAATTTCCATATTAATAAATTTTTTTAATTTGGTTCATTTTTCTTCCATCGCTCCAAAATCCGATCTCTAAAGCCTCCTTATTTTCTCCCCTGACAATATCACAATTTTTATTAAAAAGAGCACAATCTATTGTAGCATCAATGATCTTTCGATATCCATAATAACTCAAATTGCTTGGAGGATAAAAGGCCGAGAGATGATTGCTCCATAGAGGAGGATTTCCATAAGCGTCAGAAGGGATTAAAAACATATGTCTGTTTAGACCTTTTGTTTTTTGAAGGAGTTTTTTCTTTACCTTTTCCCTTAAAACCAATCTGTCGCTTTGAGAAAAAAGTACGACAAACCAAGTCTCTAGATCAAGATTTCTTAAATCTCCAAAAGGAAGCCCATAAATAGTTGTTGGAAGGTAAGGAAAGGTTTCTCCTGGAGTGATCAAAATTATTGCTTTCGGCAAAGGGATCTCTTCAGAGAAAATGTTTGTTGCTACTGCTCCACCCATTGAGGAACCAATTACAATAAATTGAGAGAAATTGTTTTCAGGAGCGATTTTTTTAATTTCTAAGATTGCCTCTTTTAAAATTTTTTTAGCAGAGGAAGGAAAGTCCCTTGGCCAGAATGGACTAAAGAGATTTTTCTGATAAATGGGAAAAATAACAATATTCCCTCTCTTTGCCTCATGGAAAATCAAAGAAGAATACATTTTGTAATCTATCGGAGGAGAAGGAGCCAATCCGTGCAAAAGTAAAATTACCGGAGAAGAATTTAAATCTACCCCTTTTGGAATAAAAAGATAAAAAATCTTGTCTTGGTGGGTGAATTTTTTAACTAAGACCTCCTTTGTTTTGTAATCACAAGGGTTGTTCAGGAGATTGGGCCAAACATTCTGATTCCCCCCTTTTGGATAATAGAATAAGGAATACCAAACAAAATAAAAGTAATAAAAAACCCCAAAAAAGACAAGAAAAATGATTATTAATTTTATTAGACTTTTTTTTCTCATTTTGAATTAAGAAACACTGGAACGAGAACAGTTCTCGTTACTTTTTAATGTGTAATCCTTCAAATTTTTTTAGAAGAAATGGCACTTTTTTTCTTTTTTTTGCTTGTTTGAGAGCCAAAGAAAAAGCCAAGATTGTTTCTTTTTTTGTCCCCACACATTCAAAAGGTTTGGTTTCTTTTTTACCCAAGAGTTTTAACATAAGAGGCAAAAGAGATTTATCTTCAAAAAGATTTTTTCCAAAAATCTTTACCAAATCTTTTTCTTCCAAAAATGGGTATAAAACAACAAATACAAAGAGACATTTTGGACATTTTAAACACCATTTTGGTTTTTTTGCCGAAATTTTATAAGCATTATTACAGCTTAAAAATACAGAATGATATTTTTTGAGCCTTGCAAAGATTTGGGCAATTTCTAACTCCGAAAATTTTCCTAAAGCGCTAAAAACATTTATATTTTTTAAAAGATATTTTTTAGCTAATCTATTAAATTCTTTCTCAAATTTTGAAGTCTTTGACCACTGATGATTTATCCACCTCCTTTTGTATTTCAAGTTGGGTTCATTTGCGCTTTTCTCCCACGAAAAAGCAATTCTTTTGTAATTGAATAACATTGCCACAATTAAAGAAAGATAAGCCAAAAATGCCGAAAAAGGCACATGTCCATTTAAAAACTTTCCAGATTTATTCAACTTCAAAAGTAAAGGATCAAGCTTTCTTTCAACTAAAATTATTTCTTTTAATTTGGCAATCTCTGCAATTTTTACCTGCGAAGACCTAGCGTTTAAAATAAACCCTCCTAAAATATTACCTTTCTTTTTCAAAAGTTCTATTGTCACCGGAGAGTCTTTTCCTCCTCCAATTGGCACTAAAATTTTATTTTGGTTAAGCCTTTTTGTGCTTGCTTTATATAAAGGTTTTTTTTGGTTAACTTTAATTTTTAAAAAACCTTTTTTTGTAAAATCGATTTGGTTCTCATAAAAATATTGTCCCATGCCATTCAAAATAATTTTCCTCAAGAAGATTTTTTCTTCCTTATATAAATTCCCTGCGTCTATCAATATCTTTGGTGAGCAGGTTAGTTTCCAATAATTGAGCATCTCAATAAGGCCTAAATGAAAAACGAGATTATCTAAATCTATTTTATTTATGTTTTCAAGATGTTTGTTAGAAACTTTTTTAACTGTGATTTGTGTTTTAAATTTTAAACCTTCATTTGGGTCACAGGCAGATCTAATTAAAAAATTAAACCAAATTTCCAAATTGGGTTTTAGGTATTCCCATTCAAATCCTTGATAAACAAACTCAGGATATTTTTCTCTTAAAGCATCTATTTTTCTCATCTTGAGAGATTGACGAAAATCGTAACTTCACCAAGTCAATTTATTTTACCTCCTTTACAGATTAAAAACAAGAGAAAATAAAAACGCGGATCTTCTTTGTTAACAAAGAAGATCCGCGACATTCCCTATTTTTCGTACCAAGGAGCAGCTATAACAATGGTAAGCACAGTTCCTACAAGAAAAACAAGCATCAGAGTGACTCCGTAAGGAAAGAACGAGACATTCCGCGTCTGCAGCCATTTCTCTTCCAACATTTGAGCATGCTGGGTGTCTCCTTGAAGCGAAATCCTTATTGCGCCAGGCATTTCCTGGATTAGTCTTACAATATAGCTTCCCGGATCATGCACGTAGGTATTCTTCATAAGTCTAAACCAACCACGGAGATAGTTCTCAATATTATCAGCATTTGTTTCTGCTTTCCACTCAGTAATAGCTACCAACTCTTGGACAAGATTGCTCTTGCGCATCGGGTTAGTTTCTTTTCCTGGATATCCGGAGAGCTCAGCAAGATACGCGGCCTGTACTTGTGTCTGTCGCACGTGGTCCGAGCGTATAGCGAACCATGGAAGTCCCACTACGAACAATGCAAACAATGTCGCCATAAACCCTGAACCTATCGTCTTCCAATATTCTCTCATTTCTATCCACCTCCTTTTTTGAGTTAATATTATCACAAACTTCCGAAAAAGTCAATAGTTGGAATTTCTTGAAATCAAGCAGTAGATTTAAATTATATTTTTTATCCTAATAATGCTATTGCTACTCCAATGATGGCTGCAATTACTCCAATCACCCAAAATCTCATTGTTACTTTATAATGAGGCCAACCTTTTGCCTCAAAATGGTGATGAATCGGCGCCGCTAAAAATATTTTCTTTTTAAGAAATTTCTTTGATAAAAGCTGCAAAATTACCGAAACAGACTCAATAACTAACAGAATTCCTATAATTGGTAAAACCAAAACAGAGTCTGTTAAAAATGCAACCACTGTTAATGCTGGACAGAGTCCCATTATTCCTGTTTCTCCCATATAAAATCTAGCAGGTGGAATATTAAACCACAAAAACGCCAAGATCGCTCCTGCGACCGCTGCACAAAAAGCTGCAAGGTCAATCTGCCCCCTAAAAAAAGCGATTGTTCCATAGGCACCAAAGATAGTAGCAAAAGTTCCACCTGCCAATCCATCTAATCCATCAATAACCCCTCCTGTATATGTTGCCATTGTAACTAAGATAAAGAAGGGAATATATAAAGCACCCAAATAAATATCACCTACTCTTGGGATATGTAAAGTTTGCCATCCTAATTTGTAGTAAAACCAAAGGCCTCCAATTACCCCAATTAAAAACATCAAAAACAGCCTTTTTTTCAAACTTAATCCTCCCCCAATATATTTTCCTCTCCCTTTTACTTGAAAAATATCATCTATTAATCCCACCAATGCCCCTGAAACAAGAGCAAAAAAAGGAAGCCATGTTTGAGAACGACTAAAGAAATTTAACTTTTGAAAAACCCAAAAATCAATTTTTGCTAAAAGAAAAAAAATAATACCCACAAGCAATGGAACTATCCATACCAGAACTCCTCCAAAACGAGGCACTTTTGTTTCTTTTTCTGTATGGAATTTTGGAAATATCTCTAACTTTTTCCCATCTATTGATTTTTCTCGCGGGGTTTTTTTCCAGAGTTTGTGTTTGTATAAAAAATTAGTTAAAAAAGGAGTCAAGAAAAAAGCCAGGCAAAAAGAAAAAGAGCCTAAGAAAAAAACCTTCAAAACATTTATTATTAAAAACGGGTCATATAAATATTGAGGAAGTTGTGTTTGTTCTACCATATATATGCTTGTTTAATCCAAGTTATAAGTTTTTCCATCTCTTTAAAGCGGTTTTTTGAGCCTAAAATTACATTTATAATAAAGCCGTCTTTAAAACTCGGGTGTTTTATTACCAAAAGAAAACATTCTTGTGAGAGGGGGGTGTAGCCGGTTTTGCCAAAAATAATTTCATTTGGATATTGTTTGAGAAGTTCATTAGTATTTTTTACCTTATGATGAAAAGAATTGTCGGTTCTATATAAATAGAATTCTTGTTTTTGAGTAATTTTAATTAAAAAATCAGCCCGTGGATCTGTTTTACTTTTTTGAATAATAAACTTTACCAATTTGGCCAGGTCCTTTGCTGTTGAATAGTTATATGGTTCGCCTGAGAAATCCGGATCAAGTCCTATAGGGTCAACGAATCTTGAATTTTTAAGCCCTATTTTCTTTGCTTCTTTTTGCATTAATTCAACAAACTTTTTTACCCCTATTACTTCTGCTAAAGCAAAAGTAGCATCATTACTTGATTCAAGAAGTATAGAATGTAAAAGATCCTTAACAAAAAACCTCTCCCCTTCTCTGAAAAACCCTATCTCTTCTTCTGTCTCAATGGCTTTTTTTGAAAATTTTACAATTTTGTTTAAATCGTAATTTTCTACGATTATAAAGCCCGAAAGTATCTTGCTTAAACTAGCAATAGGCATTTTTTTGTTGGGGTTTTTAGCAAACAAGAGATATTCATTCCCAAGTTTGTCTACCGCCACAGAAAGAGCTGCAGCGGCATCAATTTCTAAAGGATCCACTTTCCATTTTCGAAAAGGTTTTAGGAAAGAATAATCTACAGGAATTTGGGCAAGCATTTGATTATAAATATCGGAGGTATATTTCCAATTAAGATATCCTTCAAATATCTGTTTAAACTCAAACAAAGCAGCTGCGGTGCCAGCAAGTAGTAAAAATATTAGAAAGAATTTAAAAAAGCGCCTAAATTTTGGTTTATTCTGCCAACCAAAAGAATCCCCCAAATTTATTAAAAGATTCAACAACTTATTTACCCTCATTTTTATCTTCTTGCTTTTCAACTTTTATATGTAGTTCTTTTAATTGTTCTTCTCCTACTTCAGATGGGGCATTCATCATCAAATCGCGGGAGTCTCCTGTTTTTGGGAAAGGAATAACCTCTCTAATGTTTGGTTCTTTAAGTAATATAGCAAGAAACCTATCAAGACCGATGGCAATTCCACCATGCGGAGGAACTCCATATTCAAAAGCCTCAAGTAGATGGCCAAATTTTTCTTTAACTTCTTCTTTTTTATGACCCAACACCTCAAAAACAGCTTCTAAAATTTCTTTCTTATAACTTCTTAAACTTCCTCCTCCAATTTCATATCCATTTAATACTAAATCATATTGATATGCCAGAATTTCCTGAGGTTTTTCTTTAATCAGTGAAACATCGTCCGTTTGGGGGCGAGTAAACGGATGATGCATTGTTTTCCATCTTTTTTCCTCTTTTGACCATTCAAACATAGGAAAATTTACAATAAATGCGAAGGCTAATTCGTCATCATCCTGTTTGTTTTCTCGCAAATCCGGCTTATCAGTACCATACTGCTCAATGACATCTTGATAGTTTAGGCGCGAAAAGGGAAATTCTTTTATTCTTTTTTTAGGAAATATTTTCTTAACAATTTCTTGAATCATTTTTTCAACTATTTGAAGAATATCCGTTTGTTCTACAAAAGACATCTCTAAATCAATTTGGGTAAATTCAGCTTGTCTGTCGGCTCTTGGGTCCTCGTCTCTAAAGCATCTTGCAATTTGAAAATATTTTTCTACTCCTGCTACCATCAAAAGCTGTTTATATTGTTGAGGGCTTTGTGGAAGGGCGTAAAATCTTCCGGGCTGAAGACGAGAGGGTACTAAAAAATCCCTTGCTCCCTCTGGTGTTGATTTTGTTAAAATAGGAGTTTCAACTTCAATAAAGCCATTGTCTTTTAGAAAATTTCTTGCCTCATGAATCACCTCCTGCCGAAGAATTAAATTTCTTTTTAATCTTTCTCTCCTTAAATCTAGATATCGGTATTTTAACCTTTTCTCTTCGCTTATTTCATATCCCCTATTCTGAATTGAAAAAGGCAAACTCTTTGCCTCAGATAATATTTTAAGATCGCAAGCTACCAATTCTATTTCTCCTGTAATTAATTCTGGATTTTCGGTCCCTTTTGGTCTTCTTTTAACTTTTCCAATTATTTCTACTACCCACTCTGGTTTTAATCGTTTTGCTAAATCAAAAATTTGAGAAGATGTATCTTTTGCAAATGTTACTTGCAAAAGACCAGATCTATCTCTTAGGTCTATAAAAATAATTTTTCCATGAGTGCGAAAGGAATTTACCCAGCCGCAAACCCTTATCTTTTGCTCAATAAAGTTTGGAGTCTGAGAAATAAGTACTCTTTTCATAAATATTTCTTTATTTTTTCTATAACTTGAGACGGAGTGTAATCTGTTTTTAAGAGATATTCTTGTATCCTTAATCTTCTTACTTTTTTCCTTAAAGTTCCGTTTTCTAAATTTGTGAGGATCAACACCGGAAATTGATACCCCTTCTTTCTAATTTCTTTTAAAAAAGAAACGCCATTTTCCCGCGGCAAGAGGATGTCTAAAATAATCAAGTCTATATGCTTTTCTTTTTTGAGATATTTATTTGCTTCTTCTGCGCTGGTAACAGCCAGAACATCCATTCCCATTTCTTGAATTTTTTTCTTATAAAGATCCTTTAACAAAGGCTCATCTTCAACCAAAAGAATTTTTTTCTTTTTCTTGCGAGCCATTTTTTCATTATAGCAAAAATTTATCATATTTCCAGCAAAAAACAACTCTTTGTGCAATAAAGGATGAGTAAATTTTCATTTTTTCATTCACAATTAAAAAAGCCCAGCTTGACTGAGAAAAAATAAAAGAGCAGACCGTTGAGGTAGCGCACCGGTGGAAGGAAAAAACGGTCTGCCCCAGGGTTTAGTGGCACTCAGTGGTGCTTAGTGAGGGGAAGCAGAGGGAGAAAAAGCCAAAGCCTTTTCTCCCTCTGCGGGCACAGGGCTACCTCTGAGGGGAGGTAGCACGGCATTGGCGGAAAGCACGGCAGTAGCCTCTGGGGTGCTGAAGGAGATAAGGCAAAATACCCAAACCGCACTTCCCGCCATCTTCACGACAAAAGAACTTCATTTTTATTATATTACTCCTTATCACATCTGTCAATTATTTGTACAAATTTTTAAAAAATTTAACATTCCATGTTAAAAAAGAACGATCATTTTTAAAGAAAAAGCCGGGAGCAAATCAAAGTGGGGTGGCTAGGTTATAAATTTTGATTTGCTCCCGGCAAAACCAAGTGGATGAGGAGGTAAGCAGGGGCGGAAAACGCAGGCTAGGGGGGATTGAGATCGAGAGTGAGAAGTTGATGAGGTTGATGAACAACGCCTTTTGGTCGTAAGCCGCGTTTTCCGCCCCATCTTAGGCTTGTAAAAGATCCATATAAGGAGGGCTCCTTACCTCCTTGAGCCAAGGAGCCCTCCTCCCCCAGGGTAAGCTGGCATTTTCATTATAGATTTAATTGTCAAATTCTGTCAAGTTCGGTAAAATAAAAAAGACACTCTTATCAAAAATGAGTTTACTATCCAAAGATGAAAAAAAAGTACAATTTTAAAAAATCTGAAGATAAGTGGCAGAAATTTTGGGAGAAAGAAAAGATTTATAAATTTGATCCTAAAAAGAGAGGCAGAATTTTTTCTATTGATACTCCCCCACCCACTCTAAGCGGAAAAATGCATCTTGGCCACTTTTTTTCATATACTCATCAGGACATTATTGCAAGATACCATAGGATGCTTGGTGAAAATGTTTTTTATCCTTTCGGAGTCGATGACAATGGCCTTCCTACAGAAAGATTAGTTGAAAAACTTAATAAAGTTCGACTTTTTGATTTGGGGAGACAGAAATTTGTAAAGTTGTGTCAAAAAACAATAAAAAAAATCCTGCCAGAATTTGTTTTCGATTGGAAAAGAATGGGATTGTCTTGTGATTTTTCAACTATTTACTCAACAATTTCACCAGAGGTTCAAAAATTAAGTCAATATTATTTTCTTGAGCTTTTCAAATCAGGACGAATTTATCAAAAAGAAACCCCTGTTTTGTTTTGCCCTGAATGTCAAACAGCAATTGCTCAGGCAGAAATTCAGGAGGTAAAGAGAAAAACACATTTTATAGATATTGTCTTTAAACTGAAAGATGGGGGGCAAATTATAATTTCTACCACAAGACCGGAGCTTCTTCCAAGCTGTGTAGCAATTTTTGTTCACCCAAAAGATAAAAGATACAAAAAACTTGTTGGTAAGAAAGCAATTGTACCTATTTTCGAGCAGGAGGTACCTATTTTAACAGATGGTTTAGTGGATCCCCAAAAAGGCACAGGAATTGTAATGTGTTGTACTTTTGGAGATACTACAGATCTTGAATGGTATTTTAAACACAAGCTTCCTCTTTTGATTTCTATTACAAAAGATGGGAGAATGAATGAACTTGCAGGACCTTTTAGAGGATTGTCTGTTAAAAAAGCTCGAGAGGCACTCATTGATGAGTTAGAAAAAAAAGGCCTCCTTCTTTCAAAGAAAGAAATAATTCATATCGTAAAGGTTCATGAAAGATGCCAGAAAGAGATCGAAATTTTGCCAACCAGGCAATGGTTTATTAAATACCTCGATCTTAAAGATAAGTTTTTGGCTCAATCAAAAAAACTTAATTGGTATCCAAGGTTTATGAGGGCAAGATTAGATAATTGGATTAAAGGATTAAAATGGGATTGGTGTATCTCACGCCAGCGATATTTTGGAATTCCAATTCCTGTCTGGTATTGCAAAAAATGTAAAGAAGTAATTTTGCCCAAAGTTGGAGATTTACCTGTTGACCCACTTCATCAAAGGCCAAAGAAAAAATGCAAATGTGGATCAAAAGAATTCATTCCTGAAAAAGATGTTCTAGATACCTGGGTTACTAGTTCTTTAACGCCACAAATTGCTTTATCTTTGATAAAGGAGAAAAAAGTTCGTGAAAAAATGTTTCCAATGTCCTTAAGACCCCAGGCTCACGACATTATTAATTTCTGGTTATTTTATACTCTTGTTCGTTCTTATTTACATTTTAAAAAAATTCCCTGGAGGGATGTGGTAATTTCGGGATTTGTTTTAGATCCAAAAGGAGAAAAAATGTCTAAATCAAAGGGAAATGTTATTGAACCGCAAGATGTAATTGAGAAATATGGGGCAGATGCAGTAAGACTTTGGGCCTCCCAATCAAAATTGGGAGAAGATTTAAGATATTCAGAAGAAGAAATAAAACAGGGTAAAAGAACCGTCACAAAGCTTTGGAATGCCTCAAGATTTTCTTTGATGCATCTTAAAAAATATTCTTCAAAGAGAATAAACGCCAAAGAATTAGAAGATGAAGATAAATGGATTTTAACAAGACTTTACAGAACTATTAAAGATTATCGCGATTATATGGATAAATATGAATATTCTAAAGCCAAAGAGATTTTAGATAGATTTTTCTGGAAAGATTTTTGCGACAATTATTTAGAGATAGTAAAGCCAAGAGTTTATAATCTAGAATCTTCCCCAAAATTGAAATCAGCCCAATTTACTCTTTATACTTCCCTACTCTCAATTTTAAAACTTTACGCTCCCTTTATGCCTTTTGTGGCAGAAGAAATTTATCAGATGTATTTTAGGAAATTTGAAAAAGAAAAAAGCATTCATTTAACTTTGCTTCCAAAGCCGGATAAAGAACTTTATTTTCCAAGAATTGCTAAAGATTTTGAACTTGTAATTGACGCAATCTCACAAATTAGAAAATACAAATCAGAACACAAACTTCCAATGAATGCAGAGGTTAAGAAATTTATCTTGAAAACCAAAGAACCCAAAAAACTTCAGAAATATCTCTACCTGATATCTCAAGTAATGAATGTAAACGAAATAAGGCTAAAATAAAAGCCGGGTTTTACAGCAGACAACCCGGCTCCACCAGAAGACTTGATGAGCGTACCTAATATCTATTAATGTCAAGGAGAGAGGGCGGTTTGGTAGCTTATAAAGAAGGGACGAAGCCCACAATCTGCAGCAACCAAACCGCCCTTTCGGCTGATGGGTAAGAGTCTCGGAAAGCACAAAAGCTAGCGACTATTGCAACCCATCAGCCATTTTGGGGACAGGCCGTTTAGAAGATCTAGACTAAGAAATTTCTAGATCAACCTTCTTTGTAGCCCCCCTTTATTGTAATAACTCTTTTAAATCTGTCAATTTTTTCTTAATAAAAAAAGAGGCGGTCTTTATGCCGCCTCAAACTCTTTCCATTTTTTATATATTTCTCTACAGAAGCGATTTCCAATCCACCAGATTGCCCTTCCGGTTGGTGTGTCATTGGGATTAGTGCTCAATCCCTTCTCTTTCTTTTCCATCTCATGAAGAATCCGTTGCTGGAGAAATTCAGCCCATTTTCCCCTTTTAAATCTTCTAAATTGCTGTTCAATTAACAGGTACCGAATAG
Organism: uncultured Candidatus Saccharibacteria bacterium; assembly: GCA_964616065.1. GTDB lineage: Bacteria > Patescibacteriota > Minisyncoccia > Minisyncoccales > PEYH01 > JAGGTU01. The sequence goes on from CAZTTZ010000001.1 coordinate 19,805, forward strand.
TGTAGTATAAGCCTTCATGCCGTCCACTACTTTCGCCCTTTCGACGCCTCTGTCTATGAACTTCACCGTTAGGATCTATCCTTAATCCGAAACCACAATATGTTGCATAGGCTGCAGCATTTGGAAAGCGATCAATTCTTCGGGTATAGGCAATAATACGTGCTGCAATTAGGGGTCCACATCCCTCTATAAGGGAAAATACTTCTTGATATAAGGGCATTTCAGTAACTAACTGGACGAGAACTCTCTTTGTTTCCTGCTCTTGAGAACAAAGCATAGCATAGAGAGGGTTTTTGTCCCGGAAAGATTTCGCTAGTCTTGATAGATCAGAAGCCGTTTTCTCAAAGTACTCTTCTGGATTTTGGAGCACTTGTGCATAAAAAGCACTTGTCAGACGATTGCCTACAGCCTTTCTTTCTTCAACCATTTCCTGCCATTTTTTCAGCAAAGAACGCAGTTCCAATATAGATGTCTCTTCTGGATGCCAGATATTGAATGCTTCGGGCTCTTCTCTGGCTTTCTTTGCAATTTGCAAAGATGTTGTTCTTTTTCCAATTTTTGAAGCAGGAACAATAGCTACTTCTATCCCCCTTTTTGCAAGAAATGTAGCCACCTCTCTGGATATACCTCCGCTCAAAAGATAAACTCTGTCACCAGATTTGACAGTTTCACGTAAAAATTGCAATCGTTCTCTTGGCGTATTCAATGAGAACTTGCTTCCTCGTTTATCTTCTTCCCAACCAATAACTGTTACTGCCTCTTCTTTAACCAGCGAAAAGTTCAGAGCATAATTCATCTCTTACCACCTCCGTTATAAAGGTTCAAATTTGTCTAAGAGAATATATCATAAGTATTGATTTCTGTCAAATTAAAAAAGAAAAAGGGCAGTTTGGTATCCATTCCAGAAGGATCAGCTTCCATTCGCCATAGCAACCAAACCGCCCTTTTGACTGATGGGTAAATGTGAGAGAAAGCACAAGGAGTCACCACGTTAGGCAACCCATCAGCCATTTTGGGGACAAGCGCGTTGAAAGATCTATATAGATCAACCTCCTTTGTAGCCCCTTTTTATTGTAATAACTCTTTTAAATCTGTCAATTTTTTAATAAAAAAGACCCCAAATTGTGCAAAGCGACACTTTGCACATAAAAGATTAACATCAATAAAAAAGAAGGCTAATAACCTCAAAAATATAAAAAAGGGTGGTTTTCGGATTTGGCCTTGGGATTGTTTTCGCGCGAGAGCCCACTTCCCTTTCACCTCCTTTTAAGATTTTCCGAAAACCACCCTTTTTGCCAAAAGAATATAGCCCTAAAGATCTATATTTATTTTAATTCTAATTAAACAAACCTGTCAACTATTTCATCCCCATCGCCTCTTTTACTAGCTCTAAGGTCTCTCTTACCTTCTTTTGAGTTTTTACTTCCCCCTCTTCTAAAATTTCTTTTATTAGTTTTGGTTTTTTCTCAAACTTTTTTCTCTTTTGACGAATTGGCTCTAAAAATTCATTAAGCATTGTAATTAATTATTATGTAAGTTGTACAAATTAAGTAGTTCCCAAATTAGACAAGCTTGGAGAAGTTCTTATTCTTTTTAGGTTTTCGTAAAGGAGGAGGGAGTAAATGGTAGTAAACGGAACTAAGAAAAATAAATCTATTAATCCAATTATTTTCGACGCTGTATCTCCTATTAATTCTTGCAGGAAACCAACAATTATTCCTATACCTGCGATTACAAAGAGTCTCCACAAAACTCCTCCAAAGAATCCTTTGACTAATTCTTTGCTTCTTGAGAGAGCTTTAGACCCTTTAATACCTTCATCTATTAGTACATACTCCGAAAAAGCAAACCAAACAGTAAATATAATACCAGGAATAATTAGCAAAAGAAAGCCGCCGAATACACATAATCCCACCAAAAAACCAATCCAAATGAAAGACAAAAGAACACTCCAGCCTTTTCTCAAAGATTTTTTAATTCCGATTTTTTGCTCCCGTTCTTTTATAAGATAGATTAAACTGGCAGTTATCCAAGTTTGAAGAAAGACACCTACCAAGAGAAGAAATAAAAAAATAATAATAAAACCCAACCATCCTCCTAATGTAGTTTTAGCCCCCGCTCCTAACAGAAAAATAGCTCCCATTCCGAGACCAACTCCGCCGATAAGTCCAATAATTAAAAATAAAAGTCTAAAAAGCAACAAAACTCCCATTAATCCCACAATACTCCAAAACCTAGACTTATAAACCTCCCAACTTTTTGAGAGAAGTTCTCCAACAGACATTAATTTTCTGGGCAGATATTCTTGAGTAGGTTTAGGTGTAAATGATCCAAAGGATTGATTTTGATATTCTTGG
>CAZTTZ010000002.1:0-19258 GCA_964616065.1 uncultured Candidatus Saccharibacteria bacterium
GTGCCCCCACCAGGAGTCGAACCTGGATCTGCGGCTTAGGAGGCCACCGCTCTATCCACTTTGAGCTATGGGGGCGTAGTAACTTTAAGCTTTAAACTAAAAACAAGGTTTTGTTCAGCAATAAAGATTATAAAGGCTATCTGAAGAATATGTCAATGTATTTCTCTTCTAAAGCATTCTCGAAATTCTGTTCCTTTGTCTTGTAATGCTCTAAAAACTTCTCAAAAGTCTCCTGGTTGATTTCTACCTCTTTTGGTGAAATTTTGATTTCCTTCTTTTCAACTCTCCAGAGATAGAGATATAAAAGAAGAACATTTACAAGAATTGCTAAAACCACAAAAAAGATAAAAACAAGAAAGGCTCGTTTAGCTAAAAATATAGGAATTGTTTTAGAATACGCTTTAGCTTTCTTTGTGATGTCCATTTTTAGCATATACCCTAATAAGTAAATTTGCTTCTGTGGTGTCTTCTTGTTTTGAAATATTTATTTGTTGAACTTGAATTAGCCATTGGCTGTTCTCAAGTCTTTTCAAAAATCTTAAAAGGTGAGGAAATTCACCTTCAAGTCTAATTCGGAGGGTGAGAAAATCAAACGGTGCTTCTTTCTCTTCTTGAGAAGAAACTTTCAAAGGAGTAATCTGAAATTGTAGATTCTCTCTTAAAGCTTCTTCCTGACAAAAACTCACCAGCTCTAAAGGAACTTCTTTATCTATAAAAAGTTGACTTTGAACTAAGCTGTTCATCTCTTGAAGATTCTGCAAGTACAACTGATGATGAGCTTCAAAATCTTGAAAGTTAGCCACTTCTCCTCTAACGAGGGCGAGTTTCTTTTTGTAATAAAGAAGATCAGAAGAGGCTTGCTTTATTCCTTTAAAAGTAGGACCAACTAAAAACAAAACGATTAGAAGGTCAATAAGTAATGATATTAAAATGGCGGTAATAATTTTTGTTTTTTCTTTCATTTTTTCAAGATAAGTTTTGCTTGAAATTCTATTTCTTTTGTTGGTACATAGCTGCCAATAGAGAGTTCTACATCTTTAAAGAATGGTTCATTCTTTAATAGCTCCTTGAGCCGATTTAAACTTGTTAGGGTTTGTATTTTCCCAACTATCTGAACTTCCTTGTTTTTCTCCTCAAAAACAAAATTCTCAAGATAAGCATCCTGGGGCAGGAGGGAGGCTATTTTTGTTAAAATCTCTGAAACTAGTATCTGTTCTTCATAAATCTGGTTTATTTTTTCCAGAGTCTTATTGATGGAGTTGATTTCTTTTTTAATGGCACTAATCTGCTTTATTTTTGGTTCTTCCAATTTTGCTGTTGCTTTAACCATTTCTTTTTGTGTCACGATATTAACCTTTATCGCTAAAAAGGCTAACCATAAAACAAGTAGGCAGGAGATAATTAAGATCTCAATAATAACTACTATTTTTAGCTCTCTTCTCCAATATAGTTCTCTTTTTGCTTGTGGTGGTAAAAGATTAATCATACTTGGTTTTCAATTGCCCTTTTTGCTAACCCTATGGCAACTGTATACCCCAAAAGATCTTTCTTTGGAATTGGGGATTCTTTGGTGGTTAAAGCAAGGTTAACCAAAGGATTACCTAATTCTACAGGTAGTTTTAGTTCTTGTGATAGAAATTCTTTAAGGCCTAATAGGTTTGATCCTCTTCCGCACAAGATAATTTTTTTCACCGAGGATCCGTCTGGGGAGAGATAACCCTGACTTACATGCGAGTGATAAAAGTCAATATACCGATTTATTTGTTCCTTTAGGTCTGTAAGAATAGGAACTAAAGCATCAAAGATTTCTTTTCCTTCTTTTTTATTCCCCTTAAGCCCGTGTTTGATTTTTAATTTTTCGGCTTTTTGCATATCTATTTTTAGAGTTTTTGCTATGGCTTTAGTAAAAAGGGTGGAGGAGATAGGAATAGAGGCAGTAAATCTTATTGATTTACCTCCAAAAAGCACAAAAGTTGTTCTGGTTGCACCAATATCTATTAAAAGATACGGGAGTGATGAGGTTTCATTTTTTATCAGGGCCCTTGCAATAGATTGAGACTCAACCTCTAAGGCAAGAGGTGCAAGGCCGGCTTTTTTAAGAGCAAAAAAATATGGATCAACTGTAGCCTTGGGCAGGGCAACTAACAAAACCTCCATTTGTGATTTTTGGTTCTGTCTTAAGGAAGGCACAACCTGGGAGTCTAAATAAACTTTATCAAGAGGAAAGGGAATATAATTTTCAGCCTCAAAAAAAACGGCTTTCTTTGCCTCCTCTTTAGACATTTTAGGCAAAGAAATTACCTGGACAAATGATTTTTCCTCAGGCAAAGAGGCGACAACGTATTTTGTCTTCAGTTTTTTTGTTCTGGAAACTAATTTCTTAATAGCCTCGGCTAAACTATCTACTTTTTTAACCTCGCCCCTCTTTATAATTCCTTTTGATAAAGATGTTTCTGAAAAAGCTTCTATTCTGTATTTCTTTTTTGTTTTTTTAAGTTTTACTAACTTCAAAGACAGGTCTGAAATATCTAGACCAAAACCTTGGGGCGTTAATGTAAGAAATTCTTTTAACATATTCGCTACTCTGGTTCTTTTTCCTCCCATTGGAAAATTTCATATTCTCCATGGGTTGGGAAATAGGGAGGAGGTTCATAGGTAAGGTCTGGATTGTAGCTCATTTCTGTTTCTCTATATCCGGAAATTACATTTCCTCTCTGATCCACCCAAGTGAATGTCCATATTTTGTTGGTAATAATTGAACCGTAGGTTTCGATATAATCCCTGATTGCATAAGTTTTGTAAGGTTCCCAGGGCCAGGGTGGATAATAGTATCTAAATACTCTACCTTTCTGAGCCAAAAGAGCTGCTTTGATTTCTAACCGGTTGGGAGAATATAAAGGAATTAAGATATCACTCTGCGAAATTAATCCCAAGGCCGCATCTTCTGTGACATAATTTATATTATCATGAATAATAATTTTTTTCATCTCTGATGGGATTTCAGGTAGTTTAGCAGCAACAACTGTTACTCTTCCTGCAACATCCCCACTTACCCATAGATTGTCTTCTACAAATATTGGAGCGCAATCTGAGGGGAGATCATAAGTGCCTATCAGTCTTTCTTTTCTTATGCTATTTGATTCCTCTACCCATCTTTCTCCGTTCCAGCCATGGACGGCTCTCTGCAAACTTACTACTTTATAAAGCTCAAATTTGCCATTAGATAAAAATTTAATGTGATATCCATATCTCCCAGAGGGGCCAAAATAAAACCCAGCATTTTGAGCCTCTGTTTTGAGAGTGGCCAGATCTCGTGAGATAAGCGCAAAATCTATAGCAGGTACGGGAAACTCCCACAACCCTAATTCTTGTCCTTCGCCCTCTCCCCATATGCCCGGACACTCACATCCAGATGTGGTCCAAGTGCAAGGATCAGAACATGAGCCATAGCTACACCCATGCTCAGGTCCACAAATGTAAGTCTCTTTTGCTGAGGTTGCTAAAGAATTTTGCTCTCCATCCATTCTAATTCCTCCATTTGAATGAAAGGGTCCTTTTAATTCCTCATCTTCACCAAACCAGACATTAGAATTTGTTAAAAACGCATACCTTGCTAAGGAAGGTTTTGCCCATTTTACTCTAACTTTCCTTTTTGTTTCCGGAAATTGAAGAGTCCACCCTTCAGACTCAATAATCGCTGCAGCAAAACAGTTGTTGGGAGGCGTAATCCATAAGGCAAACTTCCCAATTGTATTACCTTCTGGGTCCTTGTATTCATGCTCAAAAGGACCATATGGTATATTTGTACATAATTCAGAACCTTCGGGATTTCCGTCACAAAAATCTTCTGGTGCATGTGCAAGATGCCAACGATAATAGTTAATACCAGCTTCGGCTATATGAAATGCCATTTCATAAGCTGCTTTTTTCTTGGAGGTTCTATATTGAAAAATTATAAGACTTGATATGCTCGCAAGAAGAATTAAAAAAATCATTGAGAAAATTAAAACAACCGTTATAAGAGATCCTTTTTCTTTGGTTACGTTTGGAACCATTTTACAAATTTGTTTTTAAATTTCTTAATTGAACATAACTCTCTAAAACAAAATCTTGTGGAGGCCTGTTTGGATCTACGTTTACCACCAAATAAACACTCATCATCTTTGTCTCCTTTAATCTGGCAGGAGGATCTAGTTCATTTCCTTGTCCGTCATAATAATGAAAAATAGGCGGCTGATTTCTAACATAGGAGGTGACAATAGAAATTTTCTCCTCACTTTTGTGGTAGCGAATTGGCCAACCGGTAGGTTCAATAACGCCTCTTTTAAGATCTGATCCATCTAAAAAGTACCTTACTCTTTCTGTATCCTCATCTCTATCAATATCTGAATAAAAGATAAACTCATAATCGTCTGCTTTTTCAATAATATAGGAGCCGTCATCTCCCTCCCTTGCTTCTCTTATTTCTTTTACCATTATCTTTATACCTTGCCGGGCCTCAAAAATTGCTTGAGATTGTTCAAACATATAATCATGTGTGCGATAAAGGTTTAAAATTATTCCAAAAAGCCCTCCTATACCTACTGTAAAAACAAAAATTGCAAGCAGTGCCTCTATTAAGGTTAATCCTTTTTGTGATTTTAAAACCCCCGTCATTCTGGTTGAAGGTAAATGGTTTTGGTTGTTTTACCTGAAACTGAAATTGTAGTAGTAGAAGTTTGATAATTTAACGCTCCCACAACTAAAGTGTAAGAAGCTGCCTCTAAGGGAAGGAAGTATGCCTTTCCATTTTTATCTGTAGGGAGAATCTTGTCGTAGTTGGGATTACTTAAATGAACACTTGCTCCAAAAATAGGATCTTCCGTTGAGGCATCTAATACAGTAACCAAAAGAGTGTTCTCAACTTCAAAATAAAGATCTACATCTAAGGTTGTATCTGGTAGAAGATTAACTGGATTAGAAGGGGAGACCCGTAATAATTCCATACCGGTTGCTTGTGTAGTTGAAAAATAATAAGAATCCCATTCCATTTGATCCAAGGTTAACCTTCCTTCAGAATCAGTCTGTAAATCCTGTAAATATTTATAAACAGGTTGATCTTCCTCATCTGTGCCTAAAATTTTATCCCCTCTTAAACGAAAAGAGACATTGGAAAGAAGAGGGGTATTATAATAAACATGCCATTCATCTAAGTAGGGTGTAGAATGAATATCTAATGTCTCAAAATTGGCCTTAATTTTAAGTTTTGAATATTTTGAAACATCTAAGGTAGATAGGTCCACAGGAGACTCTTCAAATCCAACAGAATTGCCGGCTAAATCTGATTCAGGAATCAAAACCCAGTTTTGATCTTCATCCTCATAAAAAACCTGATATGAGATGTTTGTATAATCATCCTTAAAATCTATAAATTCAAAACTGGACCAATTTATAAGGTTATCTGGTGCAATTGCTATAGATTCCAGATATCCAGATGTTACATAGACACCATTTTCTTCCTTTAATCTTACCTGACCTTCTTCAATTTCTACATTCAAGTAGTTTGAAGTTTTAGAAAAGTTAGTAAAACCGTCATCAAAACTTTCTTGGGCCCTGGTCTCAATTGAAAGACTGCCCAAAAGATCAATTGCAAAACTTGCCTCGGTTAACTCTCCCTCATAAACACTTAAATGAGGTTTCAAAGGATTTGCAATCTCTGTGCGAGAATAAGTCCTCTGGCTTGAGTATCCTGACTTCTCTACCCACACCTGATAGGCTTCTGTGGAAGCAGGGGCGCCGGGCAAAAGCAAATTCCCATAGTCATCTGTTAAATAAGTAGCATCTATTGAAGGTGAAACTTGATCATTTTTAACTCTAACTTCTGCCTGTCCAACTGGCTCGCCTGAGGCATTTAAAACTGTAATTAATAAAGTTCCTCCACCTTCTGTTGTTTCAATGCCCTTTGGGGAAATGTCTGAAATCAAGGTTACCTCACCACCAATCATTGTAGGCCAAGATACTTTTACTTTTGCTCTTTTGTAATCAGAAGGTATAGGATCATCTGGGGCCACCCCATCAAAAGGATCATCAATATAAATGATGGTGGTCTTTATAGTAAATTCTATTCCATTGAGTGTCCTTGTTTCAGTTTGTGGAATTTCACCTTGAGGAATTCCCCCAACTGTTCCAACATCATCATAAGGCAGATTTCTTATTTCCTCTATTCTTTGATTTGCCAAAGATAAAGCTGTCGCTCTTGCCTTTGACTGAACAAGGATCTTCATACTTGCTACAAAAGCCCCTACAATCCCTACAAAGATAATTACAATCAAAAAGACTGCAATTAAGGCTTCAATTAAAGTAAACCCTTTCTTAATTTTGCATTTTGAATTTTGCATTTTGAACTTTGTATCACATTGCTCCCATCATCGAGTAGATGGGTTTAATCATTGAGATAGCAAATACAGCAATTACTCCACCAATTAATAAAAGAAGAATTGGCTCAATAATTGAAGAAAGGTTTTGGGTGGTATTTGTTACGTCTTCCTCCAGAAAATCTGCCAATTTTGCAAGGATTTCTGAAGTCTGCCCCGTCTCTTCTCCTACCTGAATCATTTGGATAAATACCGGGGGATAAATTTCAGGGAATTTCTCTAATACCTCAGAAAGTTTCTTCCCTTTTTTTACCTCTTCCTTGGCTGTCAAAAGAGTTTTTCGGAATAAATCATTGGATACTGAATTTGAAGTAATCTCTAAAGCTTCAACAATAGAGACGCCCCCATGAATTAAAGAGCTTAGGGTGCGGGCAACATATGCTGTATTTAATTTTTTCACAAGAGAAGAGAGAAGAGGTAGCTTAAGAAACAATCTATCAATGACTCTTCTTGTTGTTTTCTTTTTCATTAAAATGATTGAAAAAGCCGGCAAACCAAGCAATACAAGAAAAACTATATACCAGTTTTTTGCTAAAATATTCCCTGTGTTTATAATAAGTTGAGTAATTTTAGGCAATTCTATTCCCAAACTCTCAAAAGCGGTGCTTAATTGAGGCACTACCTTAACAAGCATTATCACCCCGATGAGAATCATTGCAGAAACAACAACAGTTGGATACATTAGTGCCCCCTTGACTTTAGATCTTAATCTATGGCTTCTCTCTAAATGGAAAGCCAAAACTTTTAAGGATTCACTTAAGGTGCCGGTTTTTTCTCCCACATGAATCATACTATAGTAAATCTCAGGGAAAATTTTAGGATGTTTCTTAATAGCGGCAGAAAAGTTCTCTCCCTTAATAATTTCGTCCTCTATCTGATGTAAAACCTTCTTGAAATATTTATTTTTTGTCTGTTTTGAAAGAGTGTGGATAGCCTTGGGCAGAGCAACTCCTGCTTCAACCATAACTTCTAAGTTCCTGGTGAACATTAGTTTCTGGGCAAGAGGAACAGTTCTTAATAAAGGTAAAGAAAATCTTAGTTTTCTTTCTTTTTGGACATCCGCAGAAATTAAAATATAGCCTTGCGATCGTAAGATATGGGCTAAATCTTTCAAATCTTTGGCAGGCATTTTTCCTTTTTTTGTCTGACCTGATGAAGATTTTGCAATATACGTATATTGGGGCATATTTTATTCCATGATAACCCTTAAAACTTCTTCAATTGTTGTTATCCCTCGGGCTGCTTTTACAAATCCATCTTCAACCATTGTAATCATTCCTTCTTTTAAAGCCCTTTCTTGAATTGCATCCGATGTAGCGTTTTGGGTAATAAGTTTTTTTATGCTCTCTGTCACAGGTAAAACTTCAAATATGCCTATCCTCCCTTTATATCCCTCAGGACAGCTTTTTGTGGGTTTTGGTTCAAAAAAGGTTACATCTTTGACAGTGCCTTTTTTCTTCAAAAGACCCTCTTTTTTTAGAATGTTCTCCACCCTTTTTAAATCACAGTATTTAGAAATTTGGTCAATTTGGGATCTCTCAAGATGATATTCTTTTTTATCCTCACAAAGCCTTCTTACTAATCTTTGGGCTAAAATCACATTTAAAGTTGAGGCAATTAAAAATGGTTCTACTTTCATATCAATTAAACGAGGAATAGCTCCTGCAGCATTATTAGTATGTAAAGTGGATAAGACAAGATGGCCAGTTAAGGCTGCGTTAACCGCCAAGGCTGCGGTTTCATTGTCTCTTATTTCTCCCACCATAATAATATCTGGGTCCTGTCTCAATAAAGCGCGTAAACCATTGGCAAAAGTGAGGCCAATTTCTGGTCTAACTTGGGTTTGGTTTACCCTTGGCATTCTGTATTCTATAGGATCCTCAACTGTAGAGATGTTCACTTCAGGAGTATTCAAGATTTCTATCATTGAATAAAGGGTAGTTGTCTTACCAGAACCTGTAGGACCACAAACAAGAATCATTCCTGTGGGCCTTCTTAGGGCTGTTTGAATATCCTCTAGAGCCTTTCCTCTTAACCCTAACTCTTCTAAACTGTATCCTTTTGCTTCCTCTGCCAAAAGCCGCATAACTACTTTTTCGCCATTTAAAACTGGCAATACTGACACCCTTACAGAATATTTGTCGCCGTTTGTCTCAAACTTAAAACGTCCGTCCTGAGGGAGACGATGTTCATCTAGTTTCAAGTTAGAAAGCACTTTAATCCTAGCAACAATTCCTGGAGCAACTTGTTTTGGGAGAGTCATCGCATCTCTTAGGATTCCATCTATTCTATACCTAACCAATACCTCATTTTCCATCGGCTCAATATGAATATCTGAAGCTCTATCCAAAACAGCATGTTTCAAAAGAGAATCAACTATTTTAATGACAGGAATCTCTTGGGCTATTTTTTCTAATTCTTCTTTTTCGGTAGTTTTCTCTTGTATTCTTTTTGTTTTAACGCCTTCTGCTTCTTTTTTAATAAGTTCTGCAAATTCTGCTCCAAGAGTTTTTCTATATTGGGCTAAAACATTTTTAATGCTCTGTGGAGTGGTAAGTCTAGGTAAAATCCTTAGATTTGATTTCTTCTTAATAAACTCTATGGTTTGAAGGTCCTCCGGATCTAACATTGCAACTTCTAACTCTCGCCCTTTTTTTCTAAAAGCAACAATATTATGTGCTCTTGCTATTGGCTCTGGAATAATCTCCAAAACCTCCTTTGGCACTATTTCTTTTTCAAGGTTAATAAAAGGGACGCCTAAAATATAGGCTTTTAGACGAATCAGGTCTTCTTGAGAGATCAGACCTTCGTTTAATAAAAGCTCCTCGAATTTTTTCCCTGTTTTCTTTGCCTTTGCCTCAATTCTTTTTATTGCATCTTCTTTAACAAGGCCTGAATCGACCAAAAAAAGTTTTAATTGTCTTTCCTCAACTCTCATGTTCTAAGGCTTTTTTAACTTTTTCTGCTATCTCCTCTAAACTATAATTTGCTTTTACAAGATAAGTAGTGGCGCCCAATTCAATTGCCTTTTCTATGTCGCTAATATTCTCAAGATTTGTAAGAATAATTACAGGGATATTTTTTGTGTTCTCATCTTCTTTAAGTTTTTTTAACAACTTGAGACCGTGCATACGGGGCAAAATTAAATCAAGCAAAATCAAGTCGGGAAAGCTTTCTTTTGCAAGACGAAGTCCTGTTTCGCCGTCTACAGCGCTTATAACTTCAAATCCTTTTTCTCTTAAAAGATCGCCTAAAGACTTTTGGAGAGCAGCTTCATCTTCTATAAAAAGTATTTTTTTAGCCATATTTTTAAGTTTTAATTGGTAGAGAAATATAAAAAGTTGAACCTTTGCCAAGTTTTGTCTTAAACCAAACTTTTCCTCCTAGTTTTTTCATAACTTTCTTTACAATATAGAGTCCCAAGCCTGTCCCTCGGGTATTAATTTGGGCTGCGTTTGAGCCTCGATAGAATTTTTGGAAAAGATATTTCTGGTCTTGCTTTGAAATTCCAATCCCTGTATCTGCAACTTCAATTATTATTCTCTTTGGTTCTCTTTTAAGAGAAATTTTTACTTTCCCTTGGGGTTTATTGTAAGTAATGGCATTATTTATAAGATTTTCTAAGATGGTCTTTAGCATCGTTCTATTTGTAGCAAGCAAGACGGGCTTCTCTAGATTCTCAGTTTCTATTTGAATGTTAGAGGCATCTGCAAAAGCCCTGTGGTTTCTTATAACCTCTTCTATAAGTTCATTTAAAGAGAATTTTTCCTGAATTCTAAACACACCGTTTTCTCTAAGCCGTGCTACAATTAATAGATCATTGAGTAGATTTTCTAATCTTTGGCTATTTTCTTTTATAATCCTATAATATTCTTTATTCTCTTCTGTGAGATCCTGTCTGCCAAGCAAAAACTCTGTCGCCCATTTTAGATTGGTTAAAGGTGTGCGCAAGTGATGGGAGACTATATCAATAAATTCTTCTTTAACTTTGTTAACTTCGGCTAGCTCTTCCAATCCTCTTGTAATAGAAAAAGAGATTACAAACCAAATTGCAGCCACAACTAAAGTTCCTAAAGCAACGATTCTTGGATCTTCAATATATTTTCCTCCCAGGAGATAAAAATAAATGCAACTTAAGATATTCACTGCCCCCATTAAAACGAAAAGAAAGGTTGGACATTCCCAAAGAGGAAGATCATATCTTTGACATCCTAAGAGATAGATAATTTTTCTAACAATTTTTCTTAACATTTTTTTATTTTATCACAAATTTCATATTTACAACAATAAGAAATTTTATTAAACTATAACTTGAGAACGGGGTGTGGTGTAATGGCAGCACGAGGCCTTTGGGAGGCTTTAGTCCCGGTTCAAATCCGGGCACCCCGAATGCGCGGGAGTTACGCTAAGCGTAGCTTAATCCGCGCTTAGCGCGGGAGTAGTTCAGTTGGTAGAACGTCTCCCTTCCAAGGAGAAGGTCGCGGGTTCAAATCCCGTCTCCCGCTCTCTTTAAAACAATCTCCTCAAAGGAAAACTGGCCCAATTATTGGGCCAGTTTTCCAAACTCAAACAAAACCTTTTTGGCAATTAGGCTTTGTTTGCCTTTATTCTCTTTGATTATCTTACTCTCTCTCTAAGCCCTTTTCCTGCTTTAAATCTTGGTACCTTCATTGCAGGAATTTTGATCTCCTCTCCTGTCCGAGGGTTTCTCCCAACTCTTGCTTTTCTCTTTGCAACAGTAAAAGTACCAAATCCTGTTAACACTACATCTTCTCCTTTTGCTAAAGCTTTTTCAATCTCATCTAAAAGAGTGTTTAGACATTCGGAACAATGGGCCTTAGAACATCCTGTCTTTTTGGCTAAAATTTCAACTAAGTCTTGTTTTGTCATGTTTTTAAATTAAATTTGGTTTTTTCGACCTTTATAATCCGTAAATAATATTTTATTAAGTTCACCGAGCATACTCAATAGCTCTTTTTTCGCGAATAACAACAACTTTAATTTCACCGGGATAATTTAACTCTTCTCTAATTCTCTGGGCGATTCTTTGGGCAAGTTTATAGGCCTGATAGTCATCTATTTCCTCAGGACTAACAAAGACTCTTATTTCTCTTCCTGCCTGAATTGCATAAGCTTTCTCGACCCCCTTAAACGAAAGGGCAATATTCTCCAAATCTTCCAACCTTTTTAGATAATTCTCTAAGGTATCTTTTCTTGCCCCAGGTCTAGCACCAGAAATCTGGTCAGCTGCTTGTACGATTTGCGCCTCTATTGATTCATAAGGATATTCTTCATGATGCGACTTCATAGCATCAATTACTTCTTTTTCTATACCAAATTTCTCTAAAATTTTCATTCCAATTTGAGTGTGAGAACCTTCAACTTGTTGATCTAAAGCTTTGCCAATATCGTGTAAAAGTCCAGCTTTTTTAGCTACCTTTACATTGGCTCCAAGCTCTGCGGCTATAGCGCCTGCCAAGTGAGCTACTTCTATTGAGTGAAGAAGAACATTTTGCCCAAAGCTTGTTCTAAACTTCAATCTGCCAAGAAGTTCTATCACTTTCGAGGGGAGGTCAATTACTCCGGTATCGTAAGCTGCTGCTTCACCTGCTTTTCTTATTTCTTCTTTCACATCTTCTTCTGTCTTTTTAACTATTTCTTCAATTCTGGCTGGTTGAATCCTACCATCTTCTATTAATCTTTCAAGAGCCAATTTGGCTATATACCTCCTAATTGGCGAAAAACTTGAAAGAACTACAACCTCAGGAGTATCGTCTATCACTACCTCAACTCCGGTTAATTTTTCGAAAGTTTTAATATTCCTACCCTCTTTACCAATAATTCTCCCTTTTACTCTATCAGAGGGCAAAGTAACCGTGGTTACCGTTGTCTCTTGGGCTTGTGAGAGAGCATATTTTTGAATGGCGTTTGCTAGGATTTTTTGGGCCCTTTCTTCTAATTCTTTTTTTCCTTCTTCTTCAAGTCTGCGTATTTTTTCTAAAAGTTCTCTCTTAGCAGTCTCTTCAATTCTTTGAATCAACTCTTGTTTTGCCTCTTTTTCTGTCAATCTTGCTACTTTTTCAAGCTTTTTCTTCTCTTCTTCAATTTTTTTCTCATATTCAGTTTTTAATTTCTCAAGTTCTCCTTCTTCTTCCTGCAATTCTTTCTCTTTTCTTGCTGTAGCAGTAATCTTTGCCTGTAAGATTTTCTCTCGTTTTGCTAAAAACTTCTCTGCTTCTAATATTTCTTTCCGCCTTTCAGACTCTTCTTTTCTCGCGTAGCGAATGATCTGATTCGCCCTTAGGTGTGCTTTATTTATTATTTTTTCGGCCTCTGTCTTAGCATTTTCTATTTTCTTTTTCAGGTTCTGCTCTATTGTTCCTTGGCGTCGACGTAGAATTGTTGCTCGTGCAAAGTAACCTAAGATTGAACCCAAAACAAATCCTAGCAAGCCTACTGCTAGAATTGTTTGGTAGGTCATAGTTGGTAATCTCAAAAGATTGGTAAACAATCCTTGCCATCGGTTTACCTAATCTTTTAATTAATTAACTTTATTAAAGTAGCAAATTTTTTAACGTCTGTAAAATCCTTGCTATTTCTTTTTGGGTTCAATAACCGTATCAATGATGCCATATTCTTTTGCTTCCTTGGCAGATAGATAAAAATCTCTGTCGGTATCCTTCTCAATTTTCTTCAAAGGCTGGCCGGTATGCTTTGCAAGAATTTGGTTGATCTTATTCTTAATCTTAATAATTTGTTTGGCAGTAATTTCTATCTCTACAGCTTCACCAGTAACACCTCCTGCTACCTGATGAAGCAAAATTTCGGAGTTCGGAAGAGCAAATCTCTTGCCTTTTTTTCCTGCTGCCAAAAGAACTGCACCCATAGAACCTGCCAAGCCCACACAAACAGTAGAAATTGGGCATTCAACATATTGCATCGTATCATAAATTGCCAACCCTGCTGTTACCGAACCCCCTGGACTGTTAATATAAAGTTTGATCTCTTTTTTGGGATCTTTTGAGGCAAGGTAAAGAGTTTGGGCAATAACAAGATTGGCCAAGGCATCAGTGATTGGGCCTGCTAAGAAAATTATTCTATCTTCTAATAAGCGAGAATATATATCATAAACTCTTTCTCTCATTCCAGATTTTTCTATGATTGTTGGAATAATGTTCATAGTAATCAATGATAAAATGATTAATGATAAATAGTGCCTTATTCATTACTCTTTAATTGCAAAACTCTCAAGAAGCTCTAAGGTTTTCTGATTTTCTATTCTTTCTCTAATATACTCCCGGAGGCTCTCTGGGTCAATATGTTGTTCTGCTTCTTCCTTGGTTCTAAACCGCGCCAAAATTTTATCTGCTTCTCTTTTTATCTCTTCTTCCTCTGCCTGAATATTCTCTCTTTTTCTAATCTCTCGAAGAATTAAAAACTTTTTTACCTTGGCTCTAACTTCTGGAAGGAGAGATTTTTTGAGCTCTTTTTCTGTCTGATTGACTCCTTTTAAATACTCACCAAAAGAAATTCCAAGTAATTGAGGAATATTTTCTTTAAGTTCTTTAAAGGCTCTTGCAAGCTCAATTTCAGTTAAGACTTTGGGTATTTCAAAGGAAGTTTCTTGTGAGATTTTTTCTAAAATTTCTCCCTGCACTCTTTGGCTTTCAATCTGTTCCTTCTCTGTCTTGATTCCCTCTCTAATGCTATTTCTTAAATCTTGTAAATCTTGGAATTTACCCAGACTTTTTGCCCAATTATCATCAATTTTGGGTAATTCTATTTTTTCTATCTTTAGGACTTTTGCCTTAATTTGGGCCTTCTTATTTGCTAATGCTTGATTGAAATAATCATGTGGAAAGGTTACCTGAAACTCTTTTTCCTCTCCTTTTCTTGCACCCAAAAGTTCCTTCTCAAAATCAGGTAGAAGATAGCTTTCCCCTAAAATAATTCTCTCATTATGCTCTCTTCCTTTTTCTATATCGGGCGAGGACCAAATAATTTCTAAAAAATCCCCAAATTCTGCGGGTCCTTCTTTTGGATATCTTTTGGCTCTATTTTTTTGGATCCATTTAAGTGTTTCATCTATTTCTTTTTCCTCCACAGAAACCTTGCGCTTTTTAACTTGAGAGGCAATATTTTTATAATCAGGGAGTTGAATCTCAGGTAAAACAGTGATTGTAATCTTAAATTCAAATGGATTATTGGGGGCAAGTCTGATAATTTCAATTTTAGGAGGACCAAGCACCTCAATTTTTTTCTCTTCTATAATCTTTGGATAAGTTTGCCTTATGAGCTTCTGGGCAACTTCTTCTAGAAAGTTTTCTCTTAATAAAAATTGAACCACCTCTTCTGGCACTTTACCTTTCCGAAACCCTTTTATCTCTATTTCTCTGCCTTTTTCTTTGGCCTTTTCTTTTATAAATGGCTCCAGCTCTGCGAATTCGAATTTAACCAAAATTTCTTTTTGAGACTCGGGTAAGTTTTTAATTTCAAATTTCATAAAAATAATGGGAGGGCAAGCAACGAAACTACCCCAATTAATTTTATAAGGATATTTAAGGAAGGGCCGGCGGTATCTTTAAAAGGATCACCTACAGTATCCCCCACAACCGCTGCTTTATGAGCCTCTGATCCTTTACCGCCAAAATTCCCAGCCTCAATGTATTTTTTTGCATTATCCCAGGCTGCTCCTGAATTGGCCATCAAAAGTGCTAAAAGAAAGCCTGACCCCAAAGCTCCAACCATTGTGCCTGCAACAGACATTTTCCCTAAAATCACCCCTATTAAAATAGGAATAACAACTACCAAAACAGCAGGAAAACTCATTTCTCTCAATGCTCTTTTTGTAACTAGATCAATCGCCCTTTTATAATCTGGCTTTTCCTGACCTTCCATTAGTTTCTTTTCTCTAAATTGCTTTCTTACTTCTTCTACAACCTCCAATGCTCCCTGCGATACCCCTTTCATTGCTAGGGCTGAAAAAAGGAAAGGAAGCATTGCTCCAACAAAAAAGCCAGCCAAAAGTTTTGGTTCCAAAAGATTAATTTCTTTTAGATTGCTTTGTTGTGAATAAGTTGCCAGCCAAGATAAGGCTGCCAAAGCTGCTGCACCTATAGCAAAACCCTTACCTGTGGCTGCAGTGGAATTACCAACGGCATCTAAGGCCTCTGTTTTCTGCCTTGCTTCATGCGAGAGATTTGCCATTTCAGAGATACCTGCTGCGTTATCAGCTATAGGACCATAGCAATCGGTGGAAAGATTAATCCCTAACACTCCCAGAAGGCCAACAGAAGCTAATGCTATCCCATACAGTCCCCCAAAATAATAAGCAAGCACAATTGTTATTCCCACAGCCACAACCGGTAAAACAGTACTCTTCATTCCGACAATTAAACCTTCCATTATAACATTAGAGGGGCCAATTTTTGCTGCTTTGGCTATTTCTAAAGTTGGTTTTTTCTTCTCAGAAGTATAATATTCTGTTGTCTTTCCAATAAGAATGCCACATAAAAGACCTGCTAGAATGGGCCAAAATAGTGAAATATCCTGAAAATAAAGGCTTACTATCAAAAAAGAAAAAAGGACCATCAATAAATTAGCACCAAGAATTCCTCTCTCCATTGCCTTTCTTACTTCCTCTGTTTGCTTTGTAAATTCTTTTTGCTCTAACCCTGAGGAAACTTTCATTAAGAAACTTCCAACCAGAGATGCTAAAATCCCGGAGGCAGCAATTAAAAGAGGAAAAATTAACCCTTTTAAACCAAAACTAATTATCCCAATAATCATTGCTGCAATAATAGTTGAAACGTAAGACTCAAACAAATCTGCTCCCATTCCTGCAATATCTCCAACGTTATCTCCTACATTATCAGCAATCGTAGCAGGATTCCTTGGATCATCTTCAGGAATATTCAATTCGGTTTTACCAACAATATCTGCTCCAACATCAGCGCTCTTTGTGTAAATACCTCCTCCAACTCTCATAAATAAGGCAACAAACGAGGCTCCAAAGGCATAATTTATTAAAAGCGTGGGGGTTTTAAAAAGCCACCAAACGATTATCACGCCCAAAAGCCCTAGGCCAACAACCAAAAAACCCATTACTTCTCCTCCCCAAATGGCCACTTTAAAACTCTCAGAAAAGCTCTTTTGTGCTTTATTTGCGCACCTTTGATTGGCCAAAGTTGATATGGTCATTCCGATATATCCTGCAAAACTTGAAGTAATTGCCCCAAAAAGAAAAATTAAAGAAGCCTGCCAAGTCTTTTGAATTAGACCCAAAAGAAAAGCCACTAAAATCACGATCAAAAACATTGACTTAAACTCTCTTTTCAAAAAAGCTCTTGCACCAACTTGAATTGCCTGGGCAATTTCTTTTATTTGCTTCTCTCCCGGGCTAATTTTTTTAATTTTTCTAATAAGATATAAAACAAAAATAATATCCAATAAAGCAAAAGAGGAAGCCAAAAGAATGAACCACTGCATAATAATCAATTTAATTATTTTTGTTATTTTATAATTGCTCGATCACTTGATTACTCAATAACTCAATCACTCGATCACTTATTTCTTGTTCTCTGGTGACTTTTCTTTTTTAGATTCTTTTGTCTTTTCTTGAGTTTTGTCTTCCTTTTTCTCTGTCTTCTCCTTCTCCTCTTTCTCTTCCACAAAAGGTTTTACATCAATTTTCCATCCTGTAAGCTTGGCTGCTAGTCTTACATTTTGACCATCTTTGCCAATTGCCAAGGATAATTGATCCTCTGGCACTAACACTTCTGCCTTTCCTTTTTCTCCTAACTTTACTTCAATAACTTTGGCTGGCGACAAAGCATTTGCAATAAATTCTTTGGGGTCCTCTGACCATTGAACGATATCAATTTTTTCTCCACCTAAAGTATTAATAACCGCCGCTACGCGAGTACCTCGTTGCCCTACCATCGCGCCTATTGGATCTATCCCTTCCTGTTCCGAAAAAACAGCTATTTTTGTTCTTGAACCAGGTTCTCTAGCAATGGATTTTATTTTAACTTGTCCCGCAGATACCTCAGGCACTTCAATTTCAAACAATTTAGAGACAAATTTAGGATAAGCGCGGGATAAAATAATCATTGGGCCTTTGGGAGTCTGCTCCACTTTTCTTACCAAAACTCTCAGCCTTTGGCCGGGCTTGTAAAATTCATGAGGAATCTGTTCTTTTGGAGGTAAAATTCCTAATGCTTTACCCAGATCAAGATAAACGTTTTTACCTTCGATTCTTTGGACTGTTCCCGAAACTATCTCTCCTTCTTTTTTTGAAAATTCCTCAGAAATGCTCTCTCTTTCTGCCTCTTTCAACTTTTGTAAGATAACTTGTTTTGCAGTTTGAGCAGCGATTCTTCCATATTCTTCTTTTGTCTCTAATGGAAAAATTAACTCATCTCCTGGTTTTACATTTGGATCAATTTTTTTTGCTTCCTCTATCATAATATGCTTCTTTGGATTAAACTTTATCTTTTTTTCCTCCGGTTCTTTGTTTTCTTTTTTCAATTCTTCAATCTCCTCTTCTGTATAGACCATTGATTTATCTACCACTTGCTTCACTTGCCAGAATTTTACCTCTCCTGTCTCAGGATTAAGTTTTGCTCGAATAATCTCTCCTTTTTTTGAAAAATCTTTTTTATAAGCAGCAGCAAGAGCAGATTCTGTAGCTTCAAGAACCTTTTCGAAACTCAATCCTTTTTCCTCTGCAATCTGGGCTAAGACTGATGTAATTTCTTTTAAATTTTTCAGCATATATTTAAAATTAAAGTCCGAAATACTTTTGAATTTTTCTAAAAAATTAAAGTCCGAAATATCGGACTATTTACATTTTAAGTTTTTGCCCAAAATTGTCAAGAAATTTATACATTCTTAAAATGTATTATTTTCGCTTTTTTTCGTTGAAAGTCTAAAGAAAGGGTTATGACATCAATTGAAAAGGGTGCTGCGAGTTTGTGTTTCTCCAGCCAGATTTCTGCTAAATTTTTAATCCGCTGGAGTTTCTTGTAATTTACTTTATCTTCTGGATGAAATGATCTAGAAAATTTTTGGGTTTTAACTTCTATAAAAACAATTTCTTTTTTCTTCTTTGCAATTATATCTATCTCTCCTAATTTTTTGCCGTCTTTTGAATAATAAGCAAAGTTTCTGTCCAAAATATGATAGCCTTTTTTGGTAAGATATTGACAAGCTAAATCTTCACCAAATTGACCGGTTTTTTTATTGTCTGTTTTGTCCGGATTAAATGTGGTCATCTTATTTTGTCCGTTTTCCCCAATGTCCTTTGGTTTTTCACAAGTTTTCCACAGTTTCAAGTGGACCTAATGGGAGTCGAACCCATATCTCTGCGTTGCGAACGCAGCGCTCTACCGTTGAGCTATAGGCCCCTTTTGGTGTAATTTGTAATTTGTAATTTGTAATCTTTGTGATTTGTGATCATAGATAACTTAAGGAAATTTGCAGAAAATTCGGATTGTCTTGTCTTTTTTTGAGAAAATGATCCGGTTTTTTGTTTTAAAAGTCTTTTTAAGTCTTTTTGCAAGCTTTTTGGCGATTTGGTTTTCAGTAAAAGTAACTCTAAGCATTCCCTTGGCTATATCCTCAACAGAGACCACTCTTGCTAATGGATCTCTTCTTTGCTCCTCTTGAGCAAAATTATTGATAAATTGCAATAACTCCCCTTTGTCTTCCGGGCAATTTTCAAGAATTATCTCACCTTCAAACCTTCCTTCTTTTATCATCCTGCAGGCAGGACAAAGTTCAAATCTTATTTCTTTGTCCTCTTTTAGTTCCGGATAATCATCCAAAGAATGATGCCATGATTT
>CAZTTZ010000002.1:19358-21810 GCA_964616065.1 uncultured Candidatus Saccharibacteria bacterium
TTGTCGGGGCACCCGGATTCGAACCGGGAATCACACGCTCCCGAAGCGTGTATGTTACCCTTACACCATGCCCCGATATTAGTCACTCAGTCAACTAGTCACCGAGTCGCCGAGTAATTTAAGTCATTCAGCCACTCAGCCACTTAATCACTTAGTAACTCAATCACTCTCCTTAGCTGACCCAGTATTTTTGTTTTGTCATCTGATCTCTCTTTTCTACAATCTGATTTATTTTTTCTCTTGCTCTCTTTGCTTTTTCTTTTAATTCATCATCGCTTAATTTCCTCAATTCCTTTACCTTTTTTTCTAAATACCTTTCATTATTTTTATCTGGCTCATCTAGGACCTCGGACAAAAGAATGTCCAGAATTTGGCCAATTTTTGGACCAGGCTCTATGTTTAGAATACTCATAATTCTGTGTCCATCAATCTTAAGCATCCTTGTGTCGATCGGATCTTGAGACACTTTATCAACTACATATAAAAAATGTCGCAGACGATAAGGTAAAGCTTTTTTACAACCAGATCCAATTCGGTCAGCCATTCTTAATTGAACAAGTTCCTCTATATTTTCTTTCCCAACTTTTCTTAAAAGCCTTCTTACCGAGGATTCTGTAACCTCGCCTACATTGTAATAAAAAAGATGATATCTTACTAATTTTACAATTTTTTCAATATCTTTTTTTGAAAAGCGAAGACGATTTAAAATTTGGGCAGTCATCTTGGCTCCTACAACCTCATGTCCATAAAAAGTAGCATCTGGGCCCTCCCCTCTCTTTGTTCTTGGTTTTCCAATATCATGAAATAAAGCCGCCAGTCTTACATATTTGTTAAATCCCTTTTTGGCGGCAAAATCTAAAGATCTCAAAGAATGCTCATAAACATCGTAAATATGATGCTTATTTTGGCTCACCTTATACCCTTCTAATAATTCCGGAACTACGTATTTTAAAAGTCCTGTCTCTCTTAAAAGATCTATCCCTTTGGCAGCGTTTTTTGACATAATAATTTTTAAAAATTCATCTCTTATTCTTTCTTTTGAGATAAATTCTAACAAATAGGCATTCTTTTTGATTGCTTCAAATGTTTTCTTTTCAATATCAAATTCCAAAGTTGTTGCAAATCTTACTGCCCTCATCAGGCGCAGAGCATCTTCTTTAAATCTTTCATCTGGATCTCCAACTGCTCTAATAATTTTGTTTTTTAAATCTTTTTGCCCATTAAATGGATCAATTAATTCTAAATTTTTAATTTTTAATTTTTCATTTTTAATTTTTATTGCCATCGCATTAATGGTAAAATCTCTCCTTGATAAATCTTCTTCTATTGTTTTGGCCCATCTAACTTTATCGGGATGACGCCTGTCGGTATATTTTTCTTCAATTCTAAAAGTGGTCACCTCAATTTCTTTTAATGTAGGGTCTTTTGATCCAGTTAAAACGGTGACTGTTCCAAATTTATTCTCTATAAAATGCTTGGGAAATATCTTTGCAACCTCCTCTGGTTTTGCATCTGTTGCTATATCCCAGTCTTGAGGTTTTATTCCACGGAGAATATCTCTTACACAGCCTCCAACAATATAGGCTTGAAATTCTTTCTCTTGTAGTTTTCTTATTACATCCAAGACTTCCTTTGGAATTTCAATTTTTAATTCTTTGCTTTTCATTTTAGAGTTTAATCATCTTCATCTTATCTTGAATATTGCTTTTTTTCAATTCTTTTTATAGAATAAGATTGAAATCTCAAATTTTTTTCCAAGTTTATAGTTTAATGTCTATTGTTTAATGTCTTAATAGACGCCCCCGTAGCTCAACTGGATAGAGCGTGTGGCTTCGGACCACAAGGCTGCGGGTTCGAGTCCTGCCGGGGGCATATTAGAGCGAGTTAATGAGCAAAAGCGAATTTACTCGCTCTTATACCCTGAGGAACGAAGTGACGAAGGGCACATAAATTAAAAATGATGAATAAATTTCTGCCAAAATTTTTAATTGTTGCTTGTCTCTTTTTAGTCATTGCCCATTCCTTTGTTTTCGCTCAGGCTCAATGTCAAGTCAATCAGGATTGTCAACCTGGTGAAAGGGTAGATAGGTGTTGCCCAAAAAGAGGCCTTGTTCCTTGCGGAACTCCCTGTTGTCCCTGTCGTCTTTGTGATTTCTTTGTTTTAATTGACAGAATCCTTGATTTCATTTTATTCAGAATTGCACCGGTTGTTGCGGTCCTAATGCTTGTAGTTGGAGGAGGCTTATTTCTTGTAAGTACTGGCAACCCCCAAACAATTACCACCGCAAGAAGAATTATTACTTCTGTTTTCATTGGACTTGCGGTAATTTATGGAAGCTATTTCTTTATAGGCCTAATTCTTCAAAGTATAGGGCTGGCTCAGTGGACTCAAGATATCTATCATAGCTGGTGGGAACAAGGATTTTTTGAGATTCCATGTGATTAAAGCCCC
>CAZTTZ010000003.1:0-2048 GCA_964616065.1 uncultured Candidatus Saccharibacteria bacterium
AAAATGTAAAATTATTTTTTTTCTTTTTTAAATTTTGAATTGTCATTTTGCATTTTGAGATTTGAGATTTGAGATTTTCTTATAATAACAATTGGTGTCTGTTCATTTCCCTGCCCTGCAGGGTTATCTCTTAAAATTTGAAGGATAAGTTTCTCTTTCCCTACCAAAGAGGGGCTTACTCCTAAAATATTGCCTCCCAAATCATTCACATCAACAACACAACAAGCAAATTTATATTTCTTCTCAATCTCTTTGCATAATTCATCACAATTTTTTGGCCCTAATATACCCATCTCAGCATACTCTTCAAATGCCTCCCCGTAAAATCCATCTAACTCATTAATTTGATGCCCTGCTAATTTATAAAAAAGGCCTCTTTTGCCAAAAAGTTTCCCAATCTCCCCTATAATTCCAGCAAAGACAATTCTTGGAAGCCCTGCCATATTAATTGCAACCTGCATTTTCAAAGGGTTGCCAACCGAAAACCCATAAGGAGTTTTTGTAGCAAATTTTGATAAAAATTTCGCCCAAAAACCAACTTTTACATCTTTTTTGTAAATAATTCTTTTTTGTAAAATTGAAATAATTTTTTGCCCGAAAGCAATTATGTCTCCTTTCTCTAAATAAGGAAGCACATACCTCTGAATTACAAAATCTAATCTGTCCTTTGGAGTGATAAAGTGGGTTTTAATTGGAAATCTCAGCCATTTTTGGCCTTCGGCTTCTATTTCTAATTTTTTTCCGGGGTTTGGCTGAAGCATCATCAAATTTTTTAATTTTATTTTTCGCTAAGAACCCAAACATCATTTGTGCGCTGGCCACTTGTAATCATTCCTCCTAAAATCCAAAGCTTGTCTTTAAAAATAAGACAGGTTAAATCTTCTCTCCCAGCCCAAGGACTTTCATGAGTAAATTCCTCCCAATTTTCTCCATCGAAAGAAAACCACACATCATTAAAACCTTCTCCCCAACCGCTCCAGCCGCCTATAATCCAGAGACGATTTTTAAATGTAATCAAACAATGTCCATGCCGTCCCCTCCAGGGAATTTCCTTTTGAACTTTATACCAGTTTACCCCGTCTTCTGAATACCATATCTCCTTTTTCCCCATTTTGCCCGGAAAAACTCCTCCCGAAAGCCACATTTTCCCTTGAAAGACCTCAACTGCATGATCGTATCGCGGAGAAAATGAAGCATGCTTTGTTACGAGGGTCCAATTTTTTCCATCAGAAGATACCCAAATATCATTTACAGCTCCCTTTGTATCTACTCCTCCTATAACCCATATTTTCCCTTTAAAGACTGTTACTGTGAATCCTTTCCTCGGTGTCCATTGAGCGTGTTTTGTAACAAGATGCCAATGGATACCATCTTCTGAATTCCAGACATCGTTTAGATATTTCTCTCCTTTTGTCACTCCTCCTAAAACCCAAATCTTTCCTTGAAATACAACTGAAGCGTGGGCTCTTCTTGGTCCCCAAGGCGCTGAATTATTTGCCAAAATCCAATTTTTTCCATCTTCCGAGAACCAGATATCACTTTGGATTTTAGTATAATCAGGCGATTTTCCTCCCACCCCACCAATTACCCAAATTTTATCATTAAAGACAACACTTGTATGAGCATCCCGTTTTGACCACTCTGCATTATGAGTGATTTCTCTGAAAACGAGTTTTTCTTGAGAAGGAAGTGGGGGCTGAGAAGGAACATTAACGGTTTCAGGTTGATTTGGAGAAAAAGAAAAAAACAGAGAAAATAAAATCAGCAAAATTGAGGACAAAAATTTCTCTCCTATCATATTTTTCTATTTTATTACTCTCCTTAAGTTTTTACAAATCAAAAACCCCGCTAAGCGGGGTAGCTCAAGCAGGCAATAAGCCGAATTCTGTCTTACCCTCTCAACTTTTTATTAAAAATTGAGAGGGCGAGGCAATCATTTATCTTGGCCCTCGGTTGCCCTCGGGCTCAAGCGGGCTACCATAGTTTGCCCTTACTTCCCCCAGGGATTTAGCCGTATCACGCCCGGAATTTCTTCCGGGTTCCCCCTC
>CAZTTZ010000003.1:2148-20876 GCA_964616065.1 uncultured Candidatus Saccharibacteria bacterium
CTTCCCCCAGGGATTTAGCCGTATCACGCCCGGAATTTCTTCCGGGTTCCCCCTCTCCCTCGGTGAGGGGGAGGGGGCCCAAACTTTTACAAGTTTGGACGTCTCTTTTCGCACCCCTCTGTTGCCAGCGGTGGGCATTACCCACTGGGTTTTACCCCGCATAAACACGAGTTATGTGCGGGGGGAAGTTCGGACTTTCCTCCCCACTCGATATATCAAAATATCGATATATCAAGCAGGGCGATTGCCTTGCCTACTTGAGCTTCTAAATTATACCAAAAATTACAAACAAAATCAACCCTCTTTTTAATCTCTCCTCCCTAGTTAGAGATGAGCGGAAGATAAAAGAGGGGGGAATTAGAAAAGCTGAGGGGGCTGATTAGCTAATTTATCGGCTTTTTTGTTTTCTTCACGCGGGATAAGTGTAAAGGCAACTTTTTTAAAATCTATTGTTAGATTCCAAAGCTGAATAAATAATTTTTGAATTTTGGGGTCTAAAATTTTGTACTTTCTGTTTAATTGCGAAACAAGAAGTTCTGAATCTGATTTTATTTCTATTTCTGCATTCTTTGCTGTTTTTTTACCATAAAGGGCTTTAATTTTCTTGAGTGCGAAAATAACAGCTTGATACTCCGCCTCATTATTTGTAGTATTCCCTATGTCTTTTGAATATTCCTTTAAAACTCTTTCTTTTTCATCACAAATTACCACACCTATCCGCGCAGGCCCGGGATTACCTTTTGAAGCACCATCAGTGTAGATTATAAATTTTTTCATAGATTATCGTTATCGATTATTAATTATTAATCAATAATCATTTATCATTGATTATTTATCATTGAGGGTTTGAAAGTATTTTATCAGGCATTCTTGAAATTTTTCAAAATTCCCTTTTTTAAGCCGACCTCCACAGGCCGGCGGGTGTCCTCCGTAATTTTCTAACAAATGCTTGCAGCTTGCCATTGCTTTTACTCCATCAATTTTACCGGGAAGACGAGCCGAACATATAGCTTCTTTGTCTGTTAATTTAAAAAGAAAGGTTGGTTTTTTATATTTTTGGCAAATTTTTGAGGCTACAATGCCTATTAAAACAAGGGGCCAAGATTCATCACCTTCATAAATAATAGGCAAATCTTTTCCTTGAATTCTCTTTTCTACCTCTTCTACGATTTCCTGGATTTTTTGTCTTTTTTCTTGGCTTTTTTTAAATAAATCTCTGGCTATTATTTTTGCTTGTTGTTTAGAGGAGGTGGTCAGAAGGAAATAAGTTTGTGTGTGGTGATTGACTTTATCTGAACTATTAAGTGGGGCAATTATTTTTTGAAAGAGTTCAATTGAATCATCTTCTACAAAATGTGTTACTTCTTTTAAAACTTGCAAACCAAGGCGGGTGGTATGCTTAAATGCTAACAAACCCTGTTTGACTAATTCTTTATTTTCCTCAATTAGAGGCATTTGATCAGCCAATGTTGCCAACGCGGTCAATTCAAGAAATTTCTCCGGTTTCCATTGAATTTGGGCTTGAATTAAGGTAAATTTTGCTAATTTATATAACAATCCAGCGGTACTGAATAATTTAAAGGGGTATTCATCTTCAGGCTGTTTTGGATTTATTATAAAGTCTGCCTCTGGGAGTTTATCTAAAACTTGGTGGTGATCAATAACGATAATTGAGAAGCCAAGTTTTTTTGCTAACTTAATTTCCTCAAAATTTGTTATTCCGCAGTCTAAGGCGAAAAAATTGGCGGGTATAATTTTTTGAAAATGGTTAAGGGCATTCTTTGTAATTCCATATCCTTCATTTTCCCGGTCAGGAAAATATACCCATAGGTTCTTTTTTTGATATTTTGGGTTTAATAATTCAAAGGTTTCTTTTAAAATAATAGCCGATGCTACCCCGTCTAAATCAGCATCGGCATAAACAATTATTTTTTCAAAATTTTTTGCTACTTCTATAATAAAATTAGAAACTTCAGGAAGGTTTTTTATTTGTGTCATGTTTATTCTAAAACTTCAATTCCGGGAAGTCTGCCGTTTTTTGCAATAAACTCAAGCATAGCGCCTCCTCCTGTAGAAATGTGACTGAATTTACCAAAAAAGCCATATTTATGCAAGAAAGCGACTGTATCTCCCCCACCGGCAATAGAAAATGCTTTAGATCGAGCGATTGCTTCAGCAATTGATAGAGTTCCTTGGGCAAATTTTTCATTTTCAAAATATCCCAGCGGCCCATTCCAGACAATTGTTTTAGCTATTTTTAAAATACCTGAAAATAATTCTATAGTTTCTGGACCAATATCAAAACATTCTTCCTCTTTTCTAATTTTGCCAACTGCTGCTACATGAATATAGTCAGGGTCTATAGGAACAAGAGAGACTTTTCCGTCTATTGGAAGGTGAATTTTAGGATTAGTAAGCTCAATTTTGGCAGCCATTTCTTCAAGTTCAGGATTTATGAGAAATCTGCCTATGGAAATTCCTTTTGCTGCTAAAATAATATTAGCTATCCGGCCTCCAATTAAAAGATGGTCTGCAATTTCTAAAAATTTAATGATGGCTTTGATTTTTGTTTCAAGCTTTGCTCCCCCAATGATTGCAATTAAGGGCCTTTTTGGATTTTCAATTACTTGAGATAGGTTTTTTACTTCTTCTTCCATTAAAAAACCCCCGCAGGAGGGCAAATATTTTGGGATAGAAACCACAGATGCATGCATCCTATGAGAGACTGAGAAGGCATCATTTACAAATACCTCTCCTAAACTTGCTAGTTTTTTGGCAAACTCTAAATCGTTGTCTTTTTCCTCTCTGTAAAATCTTACATTTTCTAATAAGATAATATCGCCAGGCTTCATTTCTGAAACTCTCTTTTCTATATCCTCGCCTATGCAATCTTCTAAAAATAGAATTGGTCTATTTAAAATTCTTGATAAATAATCAGCTTGTGGAGCTAAACTATATTTTTTCTTTAAGAGAACACTCCGCGGAAAAGTGGCTTCTTCCCAGGGTCTTCCAAAATGCCCTAATAAAATAATTTTGGCTTGTTTTTGCAAAAGATATTGTATTGTGGGAATTATTCTCCTTAGGCGAAAATCTTCTAAAATTTTACCTGAAGCATCTCTTGGAATATTTAAATCACAGCGCAAAAGCACTCTTTTTTGAGTTACATCTATATTTTTCAGTGTTTTCATATTTTTAGGGAAAGATGACGCCATTATTTGGCTTTAAGACGCCTTCTTTGTCGTTATTATTCTTTTTCTGATCATCTTCTTTAGAAGTTTGTGTTTCTTTCTTTTCGAGGGCCTCTTCTAATACCTCTTTTAACTCATCAATTTTAGGCTCTTTTCTCTCTCTTTTATCTTTCTGGCTTTTTCTTTTCGGAATAAAGAAGGGTATGGGAGAAGATTTTAGAGCTTCTTTGAGCGATATACCTTCTCTTCTTTGTTTTTTCTCTTCTTCTCTTCTTATTGGCTCAGCCCATTTGGCTATCATTCTTTCTACCTCTTCTCTTGGATGTGCATAAGTCTTTCTTGAATATTCAATTATATCATTTTTAAATGAATGTTCCAATTTAGGTAATGGAGGGAGAGTCTCAGCAGAAAAGGGTTTTCCTGCAACTCCATCAATCATTAATTTTACATAAATGTTATATTTTGGAAGATTCACCAAGTCTTCCTGGGTTATCACCGGCGCAAACTCCTTTTCTAAATATTCTGCATCTTCTGCTCCCACCCGGAAAGCAATAATTGTACCGACATTACCAAAAACAGCATCTCTTACTTTCTCCTCCATTTGAGCAATGTATTGATGGGCTAAAGTTAAAGAAAGGCGATATTTTCTTGCCTCAGATAAAATATGTACAAAAGACTCTGTTGCAAAGTTTTGAAACTCATCGACATACAGAAAGAAATCACTCCTCTGTTCTTCTGGAATATCTACTCTAGACATTGCAGCCAAATATAATTTAGTGATTACCAATGCCCCCAAAAGGGCTGAGTTTGCTTCTCCCATCTTTCCCTTGGATAGGTTCACAATCAAAATCTTTTTTTCATCCATAATTTTTCGCATATCAATTGTTGATTTAACTTGTCCAATAATGTTTCTAATCAATGGGTTGGCAATAAATTGCCCTACTTTATTCTGAATTGCAGCGGTTGCCTCAACTTCATATCTTTGAGTGTAGCGGGCAAATTCTTGGGTCCAAAAAGACTTAACTACCGGATCGGTAATTTTTTCTACTACCCTCCTTCTATAATCAATGTCTGCTAAAACTCGGTTAATACCAAGTAAAGTAGAATTTGGATATTCAAGGAGGGCTAAAATACAGTTATGTAAAATATACTCCATTCTGGCTGACCAAACATCGGGCCAGATTTTTTTGAAAACTCCCATCAATCCTGAAGCAATAAGATGTCTTGCTTCCGGGTCTTTCACCTCCATAATATTAAAGCCAATTGGCCATTCGATATCAGCCGGATTAAAATAAACTACATCTTGAATTCGTTCCTTGGGAACATAATCTAAGAGTTCCTCGGCTGCCTCACCATGTGGATCTACAAATGCTAAACCAAAACCGTTTTGAATATCTTGAACGGCCATATTTGTTAAAAGAGCTGTCTTGCCCATTCCGGTTTTACCAATAATATAAATATGTCTTCGGCGATCGTCGAGCTTAATACCAAATTTCTTCCTAATATTTCTAAAATTTGTCTCCCCTATATAGTTGATGTATCCTTGGCTCATATAATTTATGATACTTCAATTTAGAAATTCTCTAAAGAGTAACATCTATTACAAATCCGAAATCATAATTTTCAAATCCTAAACAAATTCAAATCACAAATTTAATCTCAAAGCGGAAAGCGCAAAGCGCAAAAGTACAGCGTAAAACTTAAAACTATCTTTTTCTTTTCAAAGTTAATAAACTTGCTCCTAAAATCTTTGCAATCTCATCTGCTTCTTTTAAAAGTCCGTTGGTCTCTTTTTTATCTATATCAGTAGCATCTCTTAAAAGCCCTAACCAATATTTTGTTTCATTGGCGCTTTTAAGGGCGATTTCATAGAATTTAATAAAATCTCTCTTAGAAGATGCTGCTTGGGCTTCAATGATATTTGCTCCAATGCTGGTAGCGGCTCTAATTAATTGGTCTGAGATTATCCAAAATATTCTTTTATTGGGGAATTTGCTAACAAACTTAATAATCTTTATGGAAAATTTATAAGCTCTGTATTTAACTTGCTGGTTCTGATTGTTTTTCATAAGATTTTCGCTTTAAGTTGTAGTTTTGCGCTTTGAGTTTTGCACTTTGCGCTTTATTTAGGTGGGCAAATTTGGAGGAGGTTCTGCTTTTTTACTCTCTATTCTCTGAATCTCGGGCGCAGGCACTGCCTCTCTGCTAACCAAATGAAACATCGAGGCTAACTCTTCTATATTCAGAATAAACCTCATGCCTTTTTTAGGAAATAGATAATCAAGTCTTTGAATATATCTTTTGAATATTCTTCTCTTTTTCCCGTACAAGAGGGCGTCGTGCAAGAAGATATTCAAAAAGAAATGCTCATGTTTATGAACTTTTGTTATGCTTTTCCCCCAGGGTTTAAACGCATTTAAATTTTCAGTATTAAAGTTAGCAAAATAACTTAAAACAGTTTTTAAATTAGGCTTGTGCCAAACTCCTTTTTTACCCAGAATTATAAACCGGATTCCACATTCAAACATCACTTTGGATACTTTATCAGCAATGGCTGCTGCTTTTTCTCTTTCGCCGGGGGGCAAAATCCAAATCTCTGGCGGATACATTTCTGATTTCTTCTCTTCTTTTTTTGGCGGGAAGAAAATTATATCTACTGCCTCTTTTAAAATAGGTTTTGGCTCAGGCTTGCCAGGTTTTTTTAGCATCTTATCAATAGCGGCCTTGGCTCTATCTTTATAATTATTCTCCGCATTTGTTATAGGAGTGAGTCTAAACTGAACCCAAATTTTTTCTCCCGGTTTTAGTTTTGACATCCCCTCAAGTAAGGCCGCCAAAGGGTCTATTCTTTTTTCCTCTATCGTTTCTGCCTTCTCTTCAAAAAACCGGGAATATGTCTTTATAGGATAGATATCTTCTTTTATTAATTCATAATCACACCCCCAAAGATCCCACTCTTCATTTGGAATATCCTGAGGGACATTTTTTGTATAATCTTCAACCTGAAAAATTTCAGCATCTGGATACTGAGAATAGATACTAGACTCAATAAAGTTTCTCGCTGCCTCTGGTATGTACAAATAAAAATGAATCTCTCCTCCATCGCTTACAAGCTCTATTGACATAGAAAGTTGATATTTACCTTCAATCCACTTCTCCCACCAATCTGGTGGATCATAAAGCATCCACCAACCAGCAAATACCTGTTCCATTGCCTTAAAGGGCCTTCTCACCTCACGAGGCGTCTTGATTTCAAGCATTATATATTTTTGTTTTTCAGCCCATTTTTCGTTTCTCCACCAGAGATAAAGAAATAAAAAAGGACGAATAAGCAAAAAAGGTGTAAATACCCACCACCAAGCAGCTATAAATTTGAAAAAAATAATTAAGAATGTAGGAATCATTGAATCTAGTTAATTAGGAGATAAGAAAGTATCTCCCATCTTCGGTTCTAGCAAACCGTTTTTTATCTTGGAGATTCAAAATGATTGTATTTTCTTTCACTAACCTCTGCTCTAACACTTTTTGTAATATCTCCTCTTTTGTTAAAGGTTTATTCGCCTCCCTTAAAATTTTAATGATAATATCTTTTACTGTGCCTGGCTCATAACCCCATTCTTTAAGAGCATATATCCCCCTTCCTATCAATACAAATAGATCACTCCTTATTAGTTCATTATGAACACTTTCTGGCAGAACTTCTCTATTTTGGAAGGGAAGATTATTAATCCTCTGGGCAATTTCATAGAAATGAAGGGGTTGTCCCTCCTTTTTCAAAACAAGGTAAATTTTGTCTCTTAATCCTCTTGGGTTTACTTCAGGCCATGAAATGAGGCCAAATAATCCCTCAGGAGATTGAGCTATATATTTTGAGATTTCAATGTAAGAAAGAAAAATCTGTTCTTCGATTTTCTGGCGTACTTTTCTTTTTAACTCTTCTAAAGGAAGTGGTTCTTTTATTTCTTCTAATTTTTCAATTGTAATGGTGATTGTTTTCTGGGCTTTCAAAACAGCTTTTTTCTCAATTGTCCAAAATGAGTAATGTTCTTCTGTTTCTTTAAACCGATTGAACCGATCACCAATTGTTAAAAAGAAAAAAACAGGCCCTCGAAAGCGTTCATCGGCAACCATTTCTTGAAAAATCTTCTCTTCTTTTTTAAGGCCGCCATTTTGTTGAAAATATTCTTCAATTATCTGGATTGGTTTTGCAAGCACTCTCTCGTTTTTCTCCTTAATCTGATTCAATGTTGCCTCAATAATTTGTCTAACCCTCTCACGAGTGATACCTAAATCATTACCAATTGATTGCAGAGTTTCAGATTCTCCTGTTTTAAGACCAAAACGTCTTTCTAAAATTTCTCTTCTTCTTTGATCTAAGTTATTTAATAAAGATTCTATTGTTGAGAGATAAATTTTTTCCATAACTTTAAAGTTTTTTGAGAGATTAAATTATTAAAACAGATAAAATGACCTTTGTCAAACCTTCTTAATTTTACCCATGTATCTTTATTTGTTAATTTCTTGGGCAAAATTAGAGGGAGGGGGTGTTATTTCCTCTTTCTTTTGTACCACAAAACAAGTAATGGACTTGCCAAAAAGATAGATGAATAAGTTCCTGAGGCTATCCCTGCAATTAAAACCAGGGAAAAATCTTTTAAAGTCTCTCCACCAAACAAGAAAATGGCAATAAGAACAAAGAGTGTTGTCAAAGAGGTGCTTACAGATCTTGTAAGAGTTTGATTAAGACTTATATCTACAACTTCCTCAAAATCTTTACTGCTTTTTAGAAGGTTCTCTCTAATTCTGTCAAAAACTACTACTGTATCGTTAACTGAATAACCAAAGATAGTTAAAAGAGCAGTTAAAATGGGAATAGAAAATTCTGTGAGGTAAAACTTACCCATCAAGGCCACCAATCCCAGAGAAATTAAAACATCATGTAAAAGAGCAACGATTGTGGCTATTCCATATTCAAAAGACCTCACCGGACGAGAGACTTGCCTAAAAGCAAAAGAAATATATAAAACAATTGCAATTATTGAAAAAATTGTGGCCCAGATAGCTTTTTTCTCTGTCTCTTTTCCAACAACGGCTCCTACTTTTTCAAAATCAGTTTTATCTGAATCAACATTTGGATCGCTTGTGAAAATTTGAACAAGCTTTGCCTTTGTCTCAGGATCGATGTCTTTTGTCTTTATCATCAAACCTTTCTCTCCTGCCATTCTAAAGGAAAATTGAGTCAGCCCTACCTGAGAAATTTTTGCAGAAATTTCTTCAATTGGTGGTCTTTTATCTTTGTATTCCACCCTTAAAATACTTCCTCCAACAAAATCAATGCCTAAATTTAAGCCAAAATAAACAAGGAAAAAGATACTTGCTGATATCAATAAGCCAGAGAAAATGAAATAATATTTTTTGTATCGCAGAAACGGGAACATTTTACCAGATTCTTTTTAATTTCTCTAATCTTGTATTTGCGAAACTTAAAAGAAAACTTCTTGTGACAAAAATTGCCGAAAACATACTTGTAAGAATACCAATGCTTAAAGTTGTTGCAAACCCTTTCACAAAGCTGGAACCAATTGTAAAGAGAATCAGTGCTATTAATAAGGTGGTGAGATTGCTATCTCTAATTGAAGGCCAGGCTCTTGAAAACCCTTCTTTAACAACATCAAGAAACATTTTCCCTTGTCTTTTCTCTTCTTTCATTCTTGCAAAGATTAAAATATTTGCATCAACTGCCATACCAATTGATAAAATAAACCCACCTATTCCTGCCAAGGTTAAAGTAACAGGGATTGTTTTAAATAAAAAGAGGATGATTGCTACATAAATAAGTAAGGCCAAAGAGGCCAAAAATCCAGGGAATCTATAAAAAACAATCAAAAATACAATTACCGCCAAAAAACCAATAATACCTGCTTTTAAACTTTTTTGAAGTGATAACATTCCCAAAGTGGCACCTACGGTTTTTTGGGAGATAAGTTCAATTGGAACAGGCAGAGCTCCTGCATTTAAATTGTTAGCCAATTCTTTTGCTTCCTGAACTGTAAATTTACCCGTAATCCTTGCCTTTCCTCCTGTAATTTTCTCTTGTACCCTTGGAGCAGAAATTAAAACATTATCAATGTAAATTGCCAAAATTTTTCCCACATTTTTTTGAGTTAAATCTTCAAAAATTTTAGAGCCTTCTTTGTTAAACTCTAAAGTTACAACCGGCTCACCGGTATTTTGATCAAAGGCAAGCTGAGCTCTTTTTAAGAATCTGCCACTAAGTTTGGTACTTTTATAACAGGGATCTTGGCCAAATTGAAAGATAAAACCTAAAATAAAATCTTTATTAAAACAAAGAGTGTTTACATCCAAATCTTCCGGCACCTCTTTTATATTTTCTTTAATGATTCTTTCTCTTTCTTCTTTTTCCCTTTCTTCTTTAAATTCAAGATAAGGAGTTTTACCAATTTCTCTTATTGCAGCCTCTGGATTTTTAATTCCTGGAATTTTAACACTGAGACGATAACCTTCTTTTGCTGCTATTACCTCAATCTCTGCTTCTTTTACTCCAAAAATATTAATTCTGTTTTCAATTACCTCTTTTAAACCATCCATTGCCTGACTCCAATCTTTTTTTTCAATTTTGGAAAGATCAGCTTTGTATAAAAGTTCAACCCCTCCTTTTAAATCTAACCCTAACTGAAACGGTTTCTCTATCATATGTGGCAAATGCCAACCAAACTTCTGATTTATCAAATCAATTCCTCTATTAAAGGGTTTTGGATAAACAAAACAACCCAGGGTAATACCAAGGAAAATTAAAAAAACACTTAGCAATCTGTAAGATTTGATAGACATTTAATCGATTGTACAACAAAATTTAAATTTATGCAAACCCCCTTATGCAAAGCGTTTGTAATATAGAGGCCCACGGCAATGTTATTACAATGCTTTTAGATAGCAGTTAAAAAGACGGCTACAATGCCGGCAAGAAAAATTCCATCAAAAACACCCGCTCCCCCAATTGAAACAAGGCCTGGGTATCGCTTTACTCTATGCAAATTTAAAATGTCTGCCCCAATTAGGGTACCAAGAGTACCAGCAATATAGGCACAAGGAGCAGGATTGGACGGGGCAAAAATTAACGCAAATAAAGCTGCAAAAATGGGTGGTATT
Organism: uncultured Candidatus Saccharibacteria bacterium; assembly: GCA_964616065.1. Classification (GTDB taxonomy): domain Bacteria; phylum Patescibacteriota; class Minisyncoccia; order Minisyncoccales; family PEYH01; genus JAGGTU01. Next base: position 12,507 of record CAZTTZ010000003.1, read on the forward strand.
AAAGCAGGAAGAACTATACCTCTGCCCGGAATTACTTTTGAGAAAGTTTTTGAGATAATTATCATAAAAACCAAAGCTAAAAGAATAGGAAGCACATCTGAGACTCTTGTCAAAAGATAAAAAGATATTCCCAAAGGAATTAGAGCTCCTCCTAAATTGATAGCCACCCCTTCTATTTCTTTTTGAGCAAACTCGAAAAAACCAAGAAAACTTCTGCGCACAATTCTTTTTTTATACCGACCTAAAGGAATATTAATGCTCGAGCCAAAAAGTGTTAAAAGAAGTAATAAAAATGCCGTATGTGATGTTAAACCAAGTTCTTGAAAACTAAAACTCACGATATGAAAAAACCATACAAAAAACAAAAAAGGCAAAAACAAAAGAAGGAGAAAGAAAACTAAGACACTTAAAGGAAAGAAATAAAACATTTTAACTTTTTACTTTTGTATTTATTAATTTTAAATTTTGAATTGTAATTTTGCATTTTGAGATTTGAATTTTGCATTTTTATCATCCATATTTTGGCCAACAGCATTTTTTGTATTTTTTACCTGAGCCACAAGGACAGGGATCATTTCTCCCGGGTTTTTTGGTAGTTTGAGAGGGTTGATGAAAAACTCTCTGTGGTTTTTCTATCTTATCTTCTTTTTTTGAAAGGCCCAAAACACTTTGTAAAATTGTTTTATCAATCATTGAAAGTAAATTTTTGAAAATCTTATATCCTTCATTTTTATACTCCACCAAAGGATCAATCTGCCCGTAGGCTTTTAAACGAACTTTGTCTTTTAAATATTCCATTTCTTCTAAATGATTAATCCAAAAACTATCCATTATCCTAAGAGAAATAAACCTTACAATTTCCCAAAAATTATCTTTCTCAAATTCTTTTTCTTTTTTCTCTATTTCTTTTTCAGGCACTCCTTCTTTTTTACAAATTTCAAAAATCTTTTCCTTTAGCTGGTCTTCTTTGGCCTCTAATATTTCTTTTCTTTTTCTGTAAAATGTTTCTCGGTGGATATTCATCACATCATCGTATTCCAAAAGATGCTTTCTTAAATCAAAGTTAAACCCTTCTATTTTTCTTTGGGCAGATTCTATTAAATGAGTTACCAATTTTGACTCGATAGGTTCTCCCTCGGGTATTTTTAATCTCTCCATTAAAGCCTTTACCCTCTCTCCCCCAAAAATTCTAAGAAGATCATCTTCTAAAGACAAGAAAAACTGGCTTACCCCTGGATCTCCCTGTCTGCCTGCCCTTCCTCTTAATTGATCATCTATCCTTCTTGCCTCATGTCTTTCTGTGCCTAAAACAAATAACCCTCCAAGTTCTTTCACTTTTTTAGCCTCTTCTTCATCCGGAGGATTGCCTCCTAAAATTATATCCACTCCCCTTCCTGCCATATTTGTTGCTATAGTTACCGCATGCAATTTTCCTGCCTGAGCTATAATCTCTCCTTCTCTTTGGTGGTTTTTAGCGTTTAGAATTTGATGAGGAATGCCTTCTCTTTCAAGCAGTTTTCCTAAATATTCATTTTTTTCAATAGAGCGGGTACCTACTAAAATCGGTTGTCCTTTTTTAAAACATTCTTTTATTTTTTCAATCACTGCTCTAAATTTCTCCTCCTCTGTCTTATAAACAATATCTGGCAAGTCTTTTCTTATCATGGGTTTGTTGGTAGGAACTATTATTACCTCAAGCCCATACACCTTATCAAACTCTTCAGCTGAAGTCGCGGCAGTTCCTGTCATTCCGGCCAGTTTTTTATACATTCGAAAATAATTCTGAAAAGAAATAGAGGCTAAGGTGATTGACTCTGGTCTTATTCTTACTCCTTCCTTTGCCTCAATTGCTTGATGCAACCCTCCTGACCATCTTCTTCCGGGCATAAGCCTTCCTGTAAATTCATCTACAATAATCACCTCTCCATTTTTAACTACATAATCTCTATCTCTTTTAAATAAAACATGAGCCCTTAAAGCCTGCTCTAAATGATGGAGGAATCTTATCCCCTTTTCTTGATAGATGTTTTTTACTCCCAGAATTTTTTCTATCTTTTCAATACCTTCTTCTGTTAAAGTAACTGCTTTCTCTTTTTCATGAATCTCATAATCAGTATTTGGATTAAGACGAGGGACAATTTTGGCAAATTCTTCATACATTTTTGAGCTTTCTGTATCAGGGGCTGAAATTATCAAGGGAGTTCTTGCCTCATCAATTAAAATAAAGTCAACCTCATCAATAATCGCAAAATTGAGTCCTCTTTGAACGCGCTCCTCCGGATGATACGCCATATTATCTCTAAGATAGTCAAAGCCAAACTCATGATTTGTCCCATAGGTTATATCTGCTAAATATGCTTCTTTTCTTGAGACGGGTCTTAAATAACTTTCCACCACCCTAAATCCTCCAACAAGATCTCTGATTTTGTCTCTTTCTCCTTCGTTTTCTTCTTTCTGATAATTCGGATCATAAATATAAGCCTTCTCATGTACAATACAGCCAACAGATAATCCTAAAGCATAATAAATTTGTCCCATCCAGACAGTGTCTCTTTTTGCAAGATAATCGTTGACTGTCACAATATGTACTCCTTTTCCTTCTAAAGCATTTAAATAGGCAGGCAGAGTTGCAGCTAAAGTTTTTCCTTCTCCTGTTAGCATCTGGGCTACTTTTCCCTCATGTAAAACCATTCCTCCAATAAGTTGAACATCGAAGTGCCTCTGTCCTAATGTTCTTTTAGCTGCCTCTCTCACAAGCGAAAAAACCTCTTCAAGAAGATCATCCAGAGTTTCGCCTTTTTGAAGTCTTTCTTTAAATTCCAAAGTCTTCTCTTTGAGTTGTTCGTCTTTTAGTTTTTCAAACTCTGGCTCAAGTTGATTTATTTTTTCTACTTTTCTTTGAGCCTTTTTAAGGTATTTTTTGTTTTCGTCTCCAAAGATTTTCTCTAAAATAGCCATGGTTTATTTTTTCATATTACACCCCTTTATTTTTTTGTAAAGAAAACCCCCCACATATTTATGTGGGGGGTTTCTTATTTATTATTATTTATCTTCTTTTAAAAAACCGTAAGAGTTTATCTTTTCTTAATAACACCCTATGGGCCCGTGTAAGTTCTTTCACCTTTCTTGCCCATCTTCTTGCCCGAGCTATTCGTTTTCCTTTATATTTCTTCACCTCTCTCTGTAATTCATCTTTAACCTGGCAAATAGCATCTCTTAAATCCTCACTTATGGCCTCGGTTCTAATTGTCTGTTTTGGTAAATGAAGCTGAGCCTCGGCTCTAAAAACTTCTCCTTTTAAATGATGGCGGGTAGTTTTGCCAATTTCTATTTTGACCTCGAGGTTTGGTTTTTCTTTAAAATATTCTCTTGATCCAAAATCAACTAAGAATTTTTCAATTTCTCCTATTTTTTTCTCAACCCAAACTTTTAGGGCTTCATCTAATTTTATATTCGTAGCCTTAATATTGATTCTCATCTCTCTAAATTTCTATCTTTATCTTTTCTTTCTTTTTCTTCTGGAAGTCTTCTTTTTCTTGCTGCTAGTCTTTTTCTTTTTTCGACTAGCTTTTTTCTTTTTTACCATAATTTTTAAATTTTTGTTTATACTTCGGCCTCCCTTATTTTATTTTCCCTTTTTCAAAAAAGTGTGTCAATGTGGAAAAATGGTAATTTCTTCTTTTAACTCAATTCCAAAGGTTTTCTTAACTTTCTTTTTAATATCAGCAATTAATTTTTGAACATCTTTGGCCGTTGCATTGCCCAAATTCACAATGAAATTGGCATGCCTTGGCGAAACCATTGCATTGCCTATTCTTTTTCCTTTTAGGCCTGCCTTATCAATTAAATATCCTGCAGGAATTTCTCCTTTTTGAATAAAATCTCTTAATTCTGGAAACTTTCTCAACAAATTTTTTTTAATTTTGACTTTTGAGATTTGAGATTTGAGATTTTTAAATATGCATCCTGCCGATGGATAATTTAAAGGTTGGGTTTCTTTTCTTATTCTTAAAAACTTTTGTATTTCTTTTTTAATTTTTTCTTTGTCCCCTTTTTTGAGCCTCAAAATAACTGAAATGATAATTAAGTTTTTCTTATGTTTAAATATGCTATCTTTGTATTTAAATTTACATTCTTTTTTTGATAATTTTTTAATTTTGAAATTTTTTAAATCTAAAACTTCTACTTGCTTAACCAGATCTCCTATCGCCTTTCCAAAGGCGCTTGCATTGCCATAGACTGCTCCGCCAATTGTTCCGGGAATACTAACAGCCCACTGTAGGCCAGAAAGGCTGTGTTGTTGTGCTTTTTGAACTAACAAAAAAAGAGGCGTTCCTGCTTCAGCATTAATAACACAATTTTTAATTTTGAATTTTGCATCTTTAATTTTTATTACTAATCCCTCAAATCTTTTATCTGAGAATAAAACATTACTGCCATTGCCTAAAATAAAAAAAGGCAAATTAAGCTGTTTTGATGCCTTTATTGCTTTAATAAAATCGTTTCTTGTTCTGGCAACAAAAAAATATTTTGCTTTCCCTCCTATTTTAAAAGTTGTGTAATCCTTTAGGAAAACATTTTCTTTAACCCGAGGGAGCAAATTTTTAATTAATTTTTTAAAACACTTCTTTTTGCATTTTGAATTGCGCAAAGCAACGATGTTGCCGCGCAACTTTTCGTTGTCATTTTGCATTTTGAGATTTGAATTTTGAGTTTCTAAAGGGCCTGGGCAGTTGACCCCGATCTAGGTCTTTGGTGGGTGCTTACACCCAGGCCCGATTTTATTATAGTCCAAACCTCAAAAAAAGCAATCAATAGCAAAAGGCCTCCAAAAACCAGGAGGCCTTTTGCCGACCATAGACCGGGTTTTCACACCCACCAATTGTATTTTATCAAAATAAATCTTTTTGTCAAGAAAAAAGGGGCCTTTATGGCCCCGAGCACCTCTGTGTCTTTACTTTCCTTATCAGCCTCCCACTAACAGGAGAAATTCTCCAGTTTTTAAAGGGGTTTCCTGAGATTCTCCATTTTCCCCGAGAAATAACCCCTATTCCTTTGCCACAATCTTTACAGATTATCGGTGAACGTTTTAGATTTGTTCCTCCACAGTAGGGACAAAAATTTACTTGAGGAAGTTCTGCTTCAAACACATATCTCCCTTTCCGTCGAACTTTCTCAAACCTCATCTCCTCACCTTCCTCATCGGTAAGAATCACGATAACTTTGCGCATCCTTCCCTCCTTTGGAAAGTAAATGTACAATATAAACCATTATTAGATAATTTCTAAATCTTGTCAAATTTAATAATTCAAAAATTTAGCAGTCCAGGTTTTTTGTCTAATGAGCCTTGAAGGTGGGCCCTCAAAAATAATTCTTCCTCCTTTATCTCCACCCTCAGGCCCTAACTCAACTATCCAATCGGCTTCTTTTAGAACCTCAGGGTTATGCTCAATAACAATTGTGGTGTTGTTTTTTTCTACCAACCTTCTTAAGACAATCAATAACTTTTTAATATCATCAAAATGCAGGCCAACTGTTGGCTCATCTAAAATATAAAGAGTTTTTCCTGTCTCTCTTTTTGAAAGTTCATGAGCCAGTTTTATTCTTTGTGACTCCCCACCAGATAAAGTAGTTGAGCTTTGTCCTAATTTTAAATAACCCAAGCCAATATCATATAAAAGTTGAAGCTTGTCTTTAATTTGGGGAATGTGTTTAAAAAACTCAAGTGCCTCTTGAATTTCCATATCTAAAACATCGGCAATATTCTTTCCATTATATTCAACTTTTAAAACCTCAGGAGTAAATCTTTTTCCTTTACAAACCTCGCATTCAACATAGACATCCGGAAGAAAATACATTTCAACTTTTTTAAAACCTTCGCCATTGCATGCGGGACATCTTCCAAATTTGGTATTAAAAGAAAAGTATGACTGATTATAACCTCTTAATCTTGCCTGATAGGTTTTGGCAAAAAGTTGACGGATTGGAGTAAAAACATTGGTATAGGTTGCAGGGTTGGAACGAGGTGTTCTTCCAATTGGTGATTGATCAACTAAAATTACTTTATTGATAAATTCTATCCCTTTTATCACATCATATTCTGCCGGAGTAATTTTTTTGTGATGATGAATCTCTTTCAAAAGTGCTTTAGCTAAGGTCTCGATAATTAAAGTACTTTTACCGGATCCCGAAACTCCAGCTACACAGACAAATTTTTCTAAAGGAATTTTAAGATGAACATTTTTTAAATTAAACTGTCTTGCCCCAATCAATTCCAACCATTTTGTATCTTTATTAATTTCTTTTTGTTTGAAATCAGTTTTAACCTGAATCTTTTGGGCTAAATAAAGCCCGGTTAGGGTTTTACTTCTTAAAAGCTGCCTGTAGGTACCCTCAAAAACAATCTTTCCTCCGTATCTCCCTGCTTTTGGTCCAATTTCTATGATCCAATCGGCATTCTCAATTACTTTTTTATCATGTTCAACAACAATCACAGTATTTTTCTGTTCAACAAGCTGTTTCAATGCTTTTACTAATCTATCAATATCTCTTTGGTGAAGTCCAATTGTTGGTTCATCTAAAACATAAATTATTCCTGAAAGTCCGGAGCCAAGCTGACAAGCAAGCCTTATTCTTTGATTCTCCCCTACTGATAGTGTTGTAGCCTCTCTTGCAAGATTTATATATTCAACCCCAACATCAATTAAAAAGTTTAGTCTTCTTTGAATTTCTTTTAAAAGGGGTTGGGCAATTTTTTGTTGGGTTTGGGTAAGTTTTTTAGGAAGAGTTTTAAAGAATTCTAAAGCTTTTGAAATTGGCGCCAAACATACATCATATATGTTCTTCTTATCAATTTTTATTGCCAAAGCTTCTTTTCTTAATCTTGCCCCTTTGCATTTTGGACAAATAACTTCAACCATATATTTTGAAATTTCTTCTCGAATATAATCGGAGTCGGTCTCATGATAAAGTCTTTCCATTCTTGGGATTATTCCTTCCCAATCAGTTCTTCCGCTTGTATCTCCATAGAGAATTATTTCCTGATACTCTTTCTTGAGTTTTCCAAAAGGTTTTGTCATTGAAAAACCAAATTCTTCAGCAACCTCCTCAATTTGCCATTTTTGATAAGGAACACCTAGTGAACGCAGGGAGAACCTGCTCAATGAATACCAGGGTAAAATTGCGCCCTCGGCTAATGATAAATTATCATTGATAATAAGTTTTGGATCAACTTTCAAAAGCTTGCCTAATCCTTGACAGTAGTTACAAGCTCCATATGGGCTATTAAAAGAAAAAAGTCTCGGCTCAATTTTTGGCAAAGAGACCCCACATTTTGTGCAGGCAAGAAGTTGAGAGAAGATCTCTTCTTTTGTTTCTTTTTGTCTTTGATAAACAACTTTAATTCTCCCTCTTCCTATTTCAAGCCCTTTTTTGGTAGAATCTAAAATTCTATCTTCTGCTTCTTTTAAAAGATGTTTTATTTTTCTTTTTTTGTTAGATAAAGCCTCTTTTTCTTTTTTTGTTAACTTTTTTTGGGTCAAATTTTTATCTAACAGTTTTTTGTAGTCCGCTAAATTGATTCTATCTACTAAAACTTCAATGGTGTGAAACTTCTTTTTGTCTAAAGTTTTTTCTTTTGCCTCTTCAATTGGATATAAAATTCCATCAATTCTCACCTGAGGCCAACCTTCTCTTGCAATTTCCTCAATCACCCCTTTGTGCTCGCCTTTTTTTCTTTCAATTACGGGTGCAAAAATTGAAACCCAACCTGAAAGCGCTATTTCAAAAATCTTTTTGGCAATTTGATGGGGGGTTTGTGAGGAAACCTCTTTCCCACAAATTGGACAATAGGGCTTTCCAATGTGGGCAAATAAAAGTCTTAAATAATCATAAATCTCGGTGATTGTACCAACAGTTGAACGAGGATTGGCAGAAATTGTTTTTTGGTTGACTGCAATTGTGGGAGATAAATTTACAATTTTTTCAGCATCTGGTTTTTTTAATCCTCCCAAAAATTGCCTTGCATAAGCCGACAGGCTTTCTAAATATCTTCTTTGTCCTTCTGCATAAATGGTATCAAAAGCTAAAGAAGATTTCCCTGATCCAGAAATACCACAAATAACCACCAACTTATTTTTTGGGATTTTTAGGCTAATATTTTTAAGATTGTGAACTTTTACTCCTTTAAGTTCAATGAAATCTTTTTCCATACATCTCTTCCCCCACCTTTATCCTCCCCCTCTCCGTTGGGGAGGGGGAGGATTTAGGAGGGGGTGGGGCTAACTTGTACGCTTTTGACTTTTGATTTTTGACTTATTTTTCTTTCTTTGTTCCATACTTTGATCTTGATTGCTTCCTTCCCTCTACTCC
>CAZTTZ010000004.1:0-5982 GCA_964616065.1 uncultured Candidatus Saccharibacteria bacterium
AAATTACTTCAAGCATAAATTGTTAATAAACCGCGCAAACTTTATTCTTTTGGAATTTCCATTTCTTCTGGTTGGGCCAATACCTTTTCCAGTTCGTCTATGTTTTCCAAAACCGTCCCTGCTCCTCTTACAACAGCGGTTAATGGGTCCTCAACAATTTTTGTAGGAATACGAGTTTCTTTTGCAATGAGTGCATCTAAACCTCGCAATAGGGCTCCACCACCTGTTAAATAAATGCCTTTAAGCATAATATCTGCAACTAACTCCGGTGGTGTCTCCTCAATTGCATTTTTGATTTCTCCTACAATCTCTCTTACCGATTTTTCAATAGCTCTTCTTACATCCTCTTCATTTACTACCACCTCCTCAGGCAATCCGGTAATTAAATTTCTTCCCCTTATTGGCATTTCTCTTTTCTCCTTTTTCTCCCTTCTTTTCTTGAAAAGATAAGCATTCCCCAACCTTATTTTAGCCTCCTCTGCTGTTTTTTCTCCAATTAAAAGTTTGTATTCTTCTTGTACAAAATTAATTACATCTTGGTTTAATTTATCCCCGGCTACCTTCAAACTTTTTGAGAGGACAATTCCACCAAGAGAAATGACTGCGATCTCTGTTGTCCCCCCGCCTATGTCAACAACAAAATTTCCTCCTGCCTCTTGTACAGGTAGCTTTGCCCCAATTGCTGCAGCCATTGGTTGTTCTATCAAAAATACTTTCTGGGCCCCGGCATTCTTCCCCGCTTCTCTTACAGCTCTTTTCTCTACTTCTGTTAAACCGCAAGGTATTCCTATAATAACCCGGGGTCTTGGAAAAATAACCCTCTCCTGATAAACTTTCTGAACAAAATATTTCAACATTTGCTCGGCCACTTCAAAATCTGAAATTACTCCATGAGAAAGTGGTCTTGTGGCTACAATATTTGCCGGAGTTCTCCCAACCATCTTTTTAGCTTCTTTTCCAATTGCCAGAATTTGATTAGTTTTTTGATTAATAGCCACAACTGAGGGCTCTCTAATTACAATTCCCTCTCCTTTTACATAAACCAAAGTATTAGCTGTTCCAAGATCAATAGCAATGTCCTTTCCTAATTTTGAGAATAATGTTTTAAACATAATGTTTTTCTTTTAAAAATTTTATAACATCTTTAATCCTTATTAATCGAATTGTCTTTTTGTTCCTCTCCTTTATTTCTACTTGATTTTTAGATAATGTTTTCTTGCTTACAATCATCCTTAAAGGAATCCCAAGTAGATCAGATTCAACAAATTTCTCTCCGATACTTACTTTGTCCCTATCATCATATAGAACTTCTAAAGATCCTTTTTGTAAATTCTGATATATTTTCTCTGCTGTTGTCAAAACATGTTTGTCTTGCATTTCAACAGGTATTAGATGTATTTGATATGGAGCCACTTCTTTTGGCCAAATAATACCTGCTTCATCGTGATTTACCTCTACAATTGTTGCCATTAACCTACCAAGTCCTATTCCATAACAGCCCATAATAATAGGTTTTTTTATACCTTTTTTATCAATATAATAAGCATCAAATGCTTCCGAATATTTTGTTCCTAATGGAAAGATGTTTCCCACCTCTATACCTTTCTCTTTTATTATTCTCCCTTTTTCACATCTAGGGCAGTTTTGGCCTGGTTTTACTTTCGCAATTTCTTTATTTTGAGCAAAATCACATTTGGAGCAATAGAATATTGTATCTTCCCCTGCAGGAGTTAAAACTTGAAATTCGTGAGATACTCCCTTGGTAAATCCTGCTGCTGATGCTTCAACTACCCTCACTTTTAGGTTGCATCTTTTAAAAATTCTTAAATATGCATTTATAACTTTTTTATAATAATTCTCAAAATCTTTTTCATCTGGATGAAAACTATATAAATCTTTCATGACAAATTCTCTTGCGCGCAGAAGTCCCCCAAAAAACCTTAACTCGTTTCTAAATTTTGTCTGAATTTGAAAAAGATGGACTGGTAGATCTCTCCATGAGTGAACGTGTTTCTGAACAATTTGAGTAATCACTTCTTCATGTGTAGGCCCTAAAGTAAATTCTTTTCCATGCCTGTCTTTAAGTTTAAATAAAATTTGACCTATATTTTTCCATCGGCCGGTTTCTTCCCAAATATGCTTTGGCTGAAGGGCGGGCAAGAAAACCTCTTGAGCTCCTATCCTTAACATTTCCTCTCGGACAATATTCTCTATTTTTTTATGAACTAAAAATCCCAGAGGTAAAAGACTATAAATACCAGAAGCTAGTTGATCAATAAACCCCCCTTTTGTGAGCAATCTGTGAGAAGTTACTTCTATCTTTTCTGAAACCGTTTTTTGGGTTTTATAGAACAATTTTGATTGTCTCATGGTCTAAAAAACTGTTTGATATCCTTTAAAGTAATTAAAAATAAAAGTAAAAGAAGGAGAAAATATCCAGCTAAATTAAGGTTCCTTTCAATTTTTTCGGGTACCGGTTTTTTAAATAAAGCCTCATATAAAACAAAAATCATTCTTCCACCATCCACACCGGGGATGGGAAGAATATTAATCACTCCCAAAGACAAAGAAAGAAGAGCAACAAGGCTCAAAAGAGCAATTACTCCTTCCTTTAAAGTGGTCTCTACTAAAAAGAAAATGCCAACCGGCCCACTAATTACTTCTGCAACAGGCTGAATTGTTTCTTTTTCAAAGGAAAGTTTAATTAACCTTCCAAAAACTCTAAAGGAATAATCTAAAATATTAAGCGAGTGCAAAAATCCAGAGAAAATTTTCTGGGCTAAGCCTCGATATTGTAAATGTGCCACAGTACCAACTGCTACTCCCAAAGGTCCTTGATCTTCGGGCGGATGTTCTCTCGGGATAATCTCAACTTGTCTTTGGTCTCCTTTCTCTAAATTTTTAACTTCTAGAACTATTTTCTGGCCTTTGTGCTGATATATAAATGTGATAAAATCTTGCGGATTACTAAACTTGTGGCTGTTGGCCGATAGTATCATATCATATGTCTTAAGTCCGACTTTTTCTGCTGGAGAATCTTTTGTCACATAACCAATTGTAATATATCGATTTTCCTCCCCAAATAAGAATTTTTGCTCAAATAATGAAGGTAAGTAAATCTCAAATTGATTGACTGCTAAAACTATATAAAAGATGACTACAGCCAAAAGAAAATTAGCCGTCACTCCTGCCAGAAGTATTTTTGTCTTAATCAAAGGTTTTTGGGATATAAAGCTCCGCTCTTTTTCAACCTCTTGATACCTATCTTCTCCATACAGTCTTACAAAACCTCCAAAAGGAAGAAGATTTATTGAATAGATTGTTTCCCCTATTTTTTTGCCAAAAATACGCGGAGGTAGGCCAAATCCAAATTCTTCTACCTTAATGTTGGATTTCTTAGCCGCAAGAAAATGAAAAAACTCGTGAACAAAGATTAAAAAGCCTAATATTAAAATGAATACCAATAACTCCAAAATCATGATTCCATAATTTCTTTTGTTTTTTGTTGTGAAATTTCCTCTAATTTTTGATTATGCTCATCTACTACCTCTTGCACTTCTTCTTTAATTTTATACTTCTCATCTTCTGAAATTTCTTTTTCTTCAAAAAGATGTTGAACTTCTTTCAAAACGTTATCTCTCCACCGACGAATTTTTTCTCTGGCCTCCTCTTTTTCTTTATTAACCCTCTCCACTAAATTTCTTCTAAACTCTTCAGTTAAAGGAGGAAGATTGATTCGAATATTGCTTTGTTCAACCACAGGCGAGGTTCCAAGATCTGCTTGATTTAACGCCTTTTCAATTGATTCTGTCGCGTTTTTATCCCAAGGCTGAATAAGGATTTCTCTTGCCTCAGGACACAAAATAGCAGCTATCTGCTTCAATTTCACTTTTGAGCCGTAATAATCTACAACCAAGTCTTCAACCAAGGCCGGACTTGCTCTCCCTGTTCTTATTTTGTGAAGTCGGTCTTTAAAACTGTTAATGATTTCTTCAAGTTCTGGCTTGTATTTTTGGAGAATCTCTCTCATAGTTCTAAAAATAATAATTCTAAAGCTAATTCAGGATTTATATTAGAAGTTGTAATTAAATGATATATCTCCTGTAAGCTTAGTAAAATTCTTTGCAATTGAGCCTTCGTCCATGTATTTTCTTTGCCCTGTCCAATTAATTCTTTATACATTAAATCTCTAAAATAAGCGAGCCATATTTCGAGGATCTTCTCGACATCTTCTGCCTTTGCAATCTCTTTTGCATATTTAAATTTCAAATAAATTGATTGATTTTTAAGTTGATTGATTTCTTGAATTCTCCTTCGAATCTCTTCCAAGATGCTCTTATCAGATGCAGCCTCTAATATAAATCCGACCTTCTTCTTTAAAAATTTTATATTTGAACCTTCTAAACCTCTCAACTGCGATGTCACCTGTGATACCAATTGTTCTGGTACGGGCTCAAATTTAACTTTCTGGCATCTTGAAACAATTGTGGGCAGTATTTTATAAGGGTATTCAGAAATTAAGATTATGACTACCTGACCTTTTGGTTCCTCCAGTTGTTTTAAAAGAGCACTTTGGGCATCAAAACTTAATTTGTGAGCTTCATCAATAATTGCAACCTTCCATAGATTTTCCTGAACAGACAATGCTAATTTCTCTTTCAGCTCTCTTATCTTCTCTATAGGAATAACTGATTTTGAAACTTTTGGCTCAAGAAAGGTAAGATTAGGCCAAATCTTTTTCTCAATTTGATAACATATTTTACATTGATTACAAGGTTGATTGTTATGCCTATTTAAACAATTCAGATATTTTGCAAACTCAATGGCTACTTTCTTTTTACCAATATGTGAGGGCCCAAAAAACAGATATGCATGGGAAACCCTATTTTCTTTTACGCTTTTAATTAAAAAATTCCATTGTTTTTGATGCCCAATAATCATTTGGTTTTTGTCATAATGCTTTTTTTATAAACATCTAAATTTTCTAGAACAACCCCTGTACCTTTTGCAACACAAAAAAGTGGTTCATCAGCAACAAAACAAGGAACTCCTGTTTTTTTGGCAATAAGTTGGTCAATATTTCGCAAAAGCGCCCCTCCACCTGAGGCCACCATTCCTTTATCCATAATATCAGCAGCAAGCTCTGGAGGAGTAGAACGCAAAACTGCTTTAATAGCTTGAACTATCTCCTCTAATACTCCTAAGATTGCTTCACATACTTCATTTGAGGTAACTTTGATTACCTTTGGCAAGCCAGAGAGCAAGTCTCTTCCTTTAACTTCCATCTCTTTTTCTTTCTTTTCAAAAATAGCGGTGCCAATTTTAATCTTGATATCTTCTGAGGTTTGCTCCCCTATTACTAAGTTATGTTTCTTTTTAATATAATCGGAAATGGCAAGATTCATCTTATCTCCTGCCACTCTCACCGAATTTACTGTAACAATACCACCCAGAGAAATTACAGCCACTTCTGTTGTCCCCCCTCCAATATCAATAATTAAATGACCCGAACAACTATTTATTGGAATTCCAGCACCAATTGCTGCTAAAATTGGTTCTTTTGCCACATAGGCGGCTTTTGCTCCTGCCTCCAGTGCAGCTTCAATAACGGCTCTTTTCTCAGTTGAGGTAATTCCTGCAGGAACCGAAATTATCAACTCTGGTTTAAAAATCTGATACCAAGGTTTTGTTTTATTAATGAAATATCTCAGCATCGCTAATGTAACCTTATAATCTGCGATTACTCCATCTTTTAATGGACGATAAACTCTAATTGTCTCAGGAGTCCTGCCGGTCATCTCCTTTGCTTCCTTTCCTACTGCCAAAATCTTGTTCTCATCAACAGAAATAGCAACAACTGAAGGTTCGTTTAAAACTATTCCCTTTTTAGGAACCCAAACAAGAGAATTACATGTTCCAAGATCTATTCCTATTTTTTGTACCAACATGGTTTTGACTGATTGGCTAATTGACTATATGACT
>CAZTTZ010000004.1:6082-19029 GCA_964616065.1 uncultured Candidatus Saccharibacteria bacterium
TCCTATTTTTTGTACCAACATGGTTTTGACTGATTGGCTAATTGACTATATGACTATTTGGCTAGTTGGGTATTTAGCTAATTTGTCAATTTGCCAACTTGTTAATCTGTCAACTTGCCAATCTGTCAATTAATCAACTTGCCACCCTCTTTATATCTGCTCCAATTTTTTGAAGCCTTTCTTCTATCTTTTGGTATCCCCTATCTATTTGATAGACATTATTAATAATCGTTGTCCCTTTTGCTATTAAAGCTCCTGCAATCAAAGAAGCACCCCCTCTTATATCAGGTGAATCTACCTCAATCCCAAAAAGCGGGGTCTGCCCATTCACAATAGCTCTATGTGGATCAGCAAAAATAATTTGCGCTCCCATCTTATTTAGCTCTTCCAAATATTTCAATCGGCCTTCATATAAAGGATCATGTAAAAGAGTCAATCCGGGTGTCTGAGTAGCCAATGCTCCAAATAAAGGTAGAAGATCTGTGGGGATACCAGGATAGGGTAAAGCTTGTACTTTGTCAATTTTGAGATAACTCCAGGGTTTTATAAAAAGAGTATTTTGATCAATTATTTCAAAAGGCAAACCAAAATTTTTTAACTTCTTCAAGGTTAGTTCTAAGAACTTCATCTCAACATTTCTCACCACAACCTCGCCTTTTGTGGTTGCAGCCATTAAAATGAAGGTTCCTGCCTCAATTGGATCATACATTAGCTTATGTTCAAACCCCTTAAGCTCTTTTCTTCCTTTTATTTTATAAGTGTGGGTATCTAAACAATCTATTTCAACTCCCATTTTTCTCAACACTTTTACTAGCTCTTGCACTGGATAATCACCGTCAGCACATTTAAGAAGTACTTCTTTGTCACAGGTTGAAAGATATAACAGGATATTTTCTGTTGTTGTAACGCTAAATTCATTTAAAATCACTAAGTTAGAGGCCCCTTTCTCTGGTTTCGAAAACACAAAACTGTTTTCCTTAGCAGCAATTTCTACACCAAGCTGAGAAAAAGCATCTAAATGAGTGGTGATTGGTCTTGCGCCAATTAAACACCCCCCTGGCTGAGGAATTTCTACTTCTTTAAAATTGGCAAGTAAAGCTCCAATTAGCAAAACAGAGCCTCTTAACTTTGAAACCAACTTTTTATCTAAAGTATTTGGTCGAATATCTCCTGCTTTAATTCTAATTTTTCTCTCATCCAACCAAGCAATCTCTGCTCCCAAGCTCTTTATAATTTCTATTAAGGTCAAAACATCTTTGATTAAGGGAAGATTATCAATTACACAGGGCTCTCTTGTTAAAAGCGAGGCTGCCAAAACCGGAAAAGCAGCATTTTTGGCGCCCATAGCGGCAATTTCTCCTTTAAGTGGCCTAGCTCCTTGAATAATAAATTTCTCTGGCATGTTTTTGACTTTCTTGATATTAAAACAATTTTTTGTTTTTGGCAAATTTCCAGTTGAAATACTAAGATACTTGAGTTAAAATTAATCCAATGCGCAAAACTCAGAAAAAAATTCTCTTTCTTTCTCTGGTTTTATTCTTTATCCTCTCCTCTTTATTCTTTGTTTTTTATTCCCAAGGATATCGATTTGATTTTAAAAATAAAAAGATAGTTCAAACAGGTGGGCTTTTTTTAAAAATTATACCCTCGGGAGTTGAAATTTATCTCAACGGAAAATATCTCAAAAAAACAAATTTTTTGTTTAATTCTCTATTTTTAAACAATTTAATTCCTGACAAATACACAATTCAAATTAAAAAAGATGGATATCATTCTTGGGAAAAAACACTCCCGATTGAGGAGTCGAAGGTAACCGAGGCAAAGTATATAATTCTTTTCCCAAAAAAAATTGACTTTCAAGATATAGAGGGAAATATTCAGCAAATTTTTCCCTCGCCCTCAAATGAACATTTTATTTTAAAGCAGAAGATAAAAAATACTTGGCAATTAGTTTTACTTTCTTCTTCTCTTAAAAAAGAAGTTTTATTGAAGGAGGAAGATATTCCTTCTTTTGCGCAACCTCAAAAAACGGAATTGAAAAAGGTTTTATCAAAGGAAGTTAAAAATATTATTTGGGCAAGCGATGAGAGAAAAATCCTTGTTCAATTAGATGATGGAAAACAAATAAGATATTTTCTAGTTAATTTGGATAATAAAGAGATACAAGAAATTAACCTCAATGATGTTAAAATTCGTGAAATAAAATTTAGTCCAAAAGACTCTAATAAATTGTATGCATTGGGTGCCAAAGCCAATAAAACAGGGGGTATATCTTGGCAAATATTTGTCATTGAAGAACCAACTTTTCTCCCAACCGAAATTAAGCTTATTCCTAATATCACTCCTATAACTTTTGATTTTATAAATAGTGATATTGTTTGGTTAAACAAAGATGGTTTTCTATTTAGAGGAAAATTAAAAAATCATAGCACGCTTTCGGTTTCAGAAATTTTTAATCTCAGACCAAAAGAGATACAAGAAAATACAAACTATAGATTAAAAATCCTGCAAGGAAATATTTTCCTATTTGAAGGAGAAAAATTATTTTGGCTTGATCAAATAAAACATCTGCTTGTATCTGTTTCTGGAGCTGTAAAAGATATAAAACTCTCCCCTGATAATAAAAAAATTGCCATATCTACAGGCAATCAAATTTGGTTATTTTACCTTCAAGACGACTACCAGCAACCCCAGAGGTTTGCTTTAGAAAAGTTTCTTCTAACTGTAAATGAATCAGCAATAAAAAATATTGCGTGGTTAAACCCTTATTATCTGATTATCGCTTATGAAAACGGAATTAAAATTACAGAAATTGATAACCGCTCTCATTTAAACGAGGTTATTATCTCTGAGTTTCAAAATCCTCAGACTTTCTGGATTCAGAATAAAAAAAGACTTTTTGCTTTCTCTGAACAAAAAGTCTTTTTCACAGACGATATATTAAAATAATTACTTACCCTGGCATTTTCTTAAAAACCGATTCAAATCTTTCTCAAAAATTCTATAAGTTCTCTGATTTAATTTTATTGCCTTGATTCTTCCTTCTCTGATATAGCGCCAAACGGTTGATCTTCTAAGACGCAAACGTTCTGCTACCTCCTGAGGAGTTAAAAGAGAAGTTGCTTTAAGTTTTTGCTTAGGATTTTTTAAGTTGAAAAGAGGTATGCTTTTTTCTTGTTTTTTGCGTGCCATTATCTAATTATAATACTTTTTACAAAAAAATAAAGCCCCCGGGGTTAGCCGAGGGCGTAGCGCTCAAAAGCCCACAGAACCATTCTTTGCATCCGCGGGCCCAAAAGTAGAGGAAGGTTCTCCTTGGCAAAGAAACTAATCTCTTCAATCTCTTTTTGGGGAGTAAGAACATCAACAGCTTTATCTTCAAGCCACAAAACATATACAAAAGAGAGGTCTTGAAGTTTGCAGCTTACAAAAAACTGAGGATCAGACAATCTTAAGACAGCTTTAGGTAAAAGATTAAGTTCTTCTTGGAGCTCTCTGAAAAGAGTAAAAACAAACAGTTCATCTTCTATCGGCGTCTTCTTTATGTCAGTCTCACTCACTCCCCCACCAGGCAAGGACCATTTTGTTTGGCCCTTGGTTCTCACAAGAAGGATTTTTCCTTCCTCATCAAACACTGCTCCAAAAACACCAAGCGTCCATCTGTTTTTCTCCAAAAGTGTCCCTACTCTCCATTTTAAGGAACTCACTTATCTCACCCCCTTTCTGATAGGATTTTATACTATAGCATAAATTCCCTTCTTGTAAAGATTTACCTATTTAACATTCTCCATTAAGGGGGTTGTGTTTTATTTAACCGAAACAAAAGGGTTGTTTTTGATATAGAATCTCCAAGGTTTTTGCTTCTTTACAGCTATTTAGTAAATTATTTTTTTAACGCAACAATAATAAAAGAACCTCTGGCGTAAGTAAACCACCAGAGGCTCCTAGTTTCAGGTACCTAGCTAGGTTAAACGCGTCCCAAACACTCACCTCATGAAGAAATACAGGTTGCTTTCCTTAGCTTCTTGGCTCACATAAATTGTAGCATAAGCAATCACATCGTCAGTAATAAAAAAGTTTAAGTTGTGGAGCGCAGTAGGGTCTCTGTGTTTAAAAGTATACATCAATCTCTCCCCGTTAAATTTGAAGCGTATACGGGGAGGTTCCCCTTCAGGAATTTCTATAAAGATTACTTTGTCATACTTTAAGCTGCTTACAAACTCTCTCCCATCCGTGGTTTTCCAAGCAAATGTCAACTGGGTATAAGTAGATACCTTGCCAGATGTTCCCCTAAGGAAGCCACCTTGAAACTCTCCCTCGAGACCGCGATTTCCTATAATCGGCACCAATGGATGATCTCCAAATAACCCAGCATTTTCTAGTACGTTCAAGACCTCTTTGACTTTTTCTTTTTGAAAAGTAGTACAATTAGCTTCGTCGTAAGCATCAATTGTAGTGTAATCCTTTGTCTCAGGAGCTAGTATCGTAGACTTTAACCGAGACCTAACTCCCTCCATCCGTAAGAGAAACCATGACATTAGTCCCGAGAAAATTGCAATGCATAAAACTAGAATTAGAATCACCTGTAGAAATTCTCGCTTTTCTTTTCTCACCTTTTCTCACCTCTCCCTATTTATGTTTTTTTTAAACAGCTGAGTCAATTATATAATGAAAAAATGGAGATGTCAAGTTTTATGTTTTATTTCTTAACCGAAACAAAAGGGTTGTTTTTGATATAGAATCTCCAGAGTTTGTGTCTCCAAGATCCAGCATAATCAATGCCTATTCTTTTCGATTTTACAATTTCTGAGTTTTTTACTTTTTCTCCCTGTTCCAGCCAAATTTTTTTACTTTCAACTAAATCTTCTCCATAAAAAGATCTATTAAGTTTTAACCATTTACAAACTTTCCCCGGCCCATTCGCCAAATTTATGATCTTTTTTGAATTTTGGTCATTTGAATTTAGAATTTGTTTGGGATTTGGTGCTTGGTACTTGGAATTTCCAAAATCTTTTGATTTTATTATCGGTTCTATTGCTCTTATTAAGACACATTCGGGAGTACAATTTTCTGAAGTTGTAATATTCAATTGCCAATACATTCCATAACAAAGATAAATATAAACATGACCTCCTTCTAAAAATTCTGCTAGATTTCTTTTTGTTACTTTCCATTGATAAGAATGTGACGCTTTGTCTTTTGGTCCAATATACGCTTCGGTTTCAACAATTTTTCCAACCAAAAACCTCTTCCCTATCCTCCTTACAATATATTTCCCCAAAAGCTCCTTTGCCACCAAAAGCGTATCTCTTGTGTAAAATTCTCTTTGGAGTTTCATAATAAAAGGAGAACGAGAACAGTTCTCGTTCTATTAGTTTCTTTTTCAGGTCTGAGGCGCTAATCTTTATCTTTTAGACCACTGGGGCGCACGTCTTGCGCGTTTCAATCCTGGTTTTTTTCTTTCTCTTTCCCTAGGATCTCTTGTTAAAAATCCAGCCTTTTTTAGAGGTTTTTTGAAATTAGGATTAAATTTTACTAAAGCCCTTGCTAATCCATGCCTTATAGCCTCTGCTTGACCAGTAAGCCCTCCTCCTTTTACTTTCACAGTCACTTTAAATTTGGAAAGCTGGTTTATTTTTTTAAGAGGAGCAAAAATTATCTCATGGTAAAATGGATCCTTAAAATATTCCTGATATGGTTTTTCATTAATCAAAAATGCATTCTCTCCGGTAGGATAAATTCTCACCCTTGCCACGGATGTTTTCCTCCTACCAACTCCTTCAAAATACTGAACCTTCTTTCCTTTGACTGGCTTTTCTTTTTTTGCAGTCTTCTTTTTTGTAGTCTCTTTTTTTGTTGTTTTTGGTTTCCTTGGCATTTTTATTCAAGTTTTAATCTTTTTATCATTTTTTTTCGAAGTTTGTTTTTAGGAAGCATACCCATCACTGCCTTTCTTAAAACCTTATATGGGTCTTTTTTTAAAAGTTCTTCCAGCGTCTGCGTTTTCAATCCTCCCAAATACCCAGAATGACGATAATATTTTTTATTTTTTAATTTCTTCCCTGTAAATCTTACCTTATCAAAATTTTTAACAACTACAAAGTCGCCGATATCTTTATATGGCGCATATTCGGGTTTATGTTTTCCTTGTAATAAAACCGCAATCTCAGAAGCTATCCTGCCAAGAGGCTTCCCTTGAGCATCAATTATATGAGTTTCCCTTTGAAGTGTTTTGTTGGTTTTTTGTGACATTTTACTTTACAAACTCAATTATTGCCATTTTTGCTCCATCACTTTCTCTTGGAGGTAATTTCAAAATTCGAGTATAACCCCCGGGTCTATCTTTGTATCTTGGAGCAATTTCGTTAAATAATTTTTTGGTGCTTTTTTTAGACAAAACTCTTGCAACTTGCCTTCTCTGGCTTAATCCTCCTTTTTTTGCCTTAGTTATGAGTTTTTCTATAAAAGGCGCTAATTCTTTTGCCCTGGCTTCTGTTGTTGTAATTCTCTCATGTTCAATCAAAGATTCAGCCAGACTTTTTAGTAAAGCCTTTCTCTGATCTTTTTTTCTTTTAAGCTTTCTTCCTTTTTTCTTCTTTCGCATAGTTTATTCAGGCTTCAATTCTAAGCCAAGTTTTTTGAGAGCTTTTTTAATTTCTTTTATGCCTGTTTGACCTAATCCCTCTAAAGCAAGTAAGTCCTTCTCTTTTTTTCTAATAAGTCCCCCCACTGTTTTAATATGGGAATTCAATAAAGCATTAGTGGTTCGAGTAGATAATTTTAATTCCTCTATTGGAATACTGGCCACGTCTTTTTTTTCTTTTTCCTCTTTTTTTATTTTCTCTTTTTCAGGTTTTTGGGGTTTGGGCTTTTCTTCTTTGACATATTTCTTTATCGCATCCTCCACAAAGTTAAAGTGAGCCAACAAAATTTGGGTTGCCTGATCTAATGCTTTTTGTGGAGAGATGGTACCATCAGTCTCTATCTCTAAATACAATCTATCAAAATCGGTCCTCTCCCCTACCCTCATGTTTTCTACTTTATAACTTACTCTCTTAATTGGTGTGTAAATTGCATCTAAAAGAATTTCGCCAACTGAAAGTTTTTCCTTTGTGCGCATTTCTCTTGGCTCATACCCAACACCTTTTCTTACAATAACCTCCATTTCTAAATTGGCGTTCTTGTTTGTTAATGTGGCAATGTGTTGGTCCTTATTTACCAGCTCAAGCTGCGGAGGAAGCTCAAGATCTTTACCCTTTACTTCTTTTTGGCCCTTTACTTTTAAAAAAGCTCTTATTGGTTCATCTGAAAAAATTTTAAATCTCAATTTTTTCAAATTAAGGCAAATATGAATAACATCTTCTAATACTCCGGGGATTGTTGAAAATTCATGTGAGACTCCTTTGATTTTTACATCTGTAATTGCTGCCCCCTCTAAAGAAGAAAGAAGCACCCGTCTTAGGGCGTTGCCAATAGTTATCCCATAACCAGGATACAGGCCCTCAATTACAAATTTTGCATAATTTTCTTTTTCTTGAAGAATTTTGAAAGATAAAGGTAATGGGATCATATAATATAGAAGAAAACGCAGCTCCAGACCAGATGAGAAATCTAGCCGGTCCTACGTCTTCTTGTTTAATTTATTTTGAATAAAATTCAAAGATGGAAGATATCTCTGCAGGAGGTGATGCTTCCTCCAAAGATGGTACACCAATAACTTCTCCTTTCATTTTGGCAACATCCAATTTCAACCAAGATGGCGGCTGATGTTTTTTGAGCTTCAAAAGAGCTATATTTTTAAAAATTGCTTTTTCTTGCGAGGAAGGTTTCACCTGAACAACATCTCCTTTTCTAAGCTCTATACTTGGGATATTGACAGATTTTCCGTTTAGTAAAAAATGTCCGTGGGTCACAAACTGTCTGGCCTGAGCCCTTGAATCAGCAAATCCAAGCCTAAAAACAACATTATCAAGCCTTGATTCCAACCTTTTTATAAGGGCTTGGGTTGCATCTTCTCCTTTCTTTCTGGATTCCTCAAGCACCTCTTTTACATATTTCTTAAATTGCCTCTCTTGCAAATTATACCAATGTTTTAATTTTTGCTTTTCCATTAATTCTCTACCATATTCAGAAAGACCTCCCCTTCTTCTTTTTCCTCTAATGCCAGGGGGGTATGGCTTTGTTACCATAGGGCATTTTTGGGTCAAGCATTTTTCTCCCTTTAAAAAAAGCTTCTTCCCTGCCCTTCTGCAAATTTTACATTTGGCTGATCTTATAATTCCCATATTTTTATACGAAATGTCGATATGTCGATATTAGACTCTTCTTGGTTTTGGTCTCTTACATCCATTGTGAGGAATAGGAGTTACATCCTCAATCGAAACAATATTCACTCCTTTTGTGGCCAAAGTTCTTAGCGCTGACTCTCTTCCTGTACCAATTCCTTTCACTTTTACTCTAATCTCTTCTAACTTTAATTTCTCGATTGCCTGAGCCATAACTTCAGCTGCCTTTGCAGCTGCATATGGTGTCCCTTTTTTTGTTCCCTTAAACCCTATTTTTCCTGCACTCACCCAGGTCAAAACATGTCCTTGTGGATCTGTGAGAGTAAGATAAGTGTTGTTGTAAGTTGAGGCAATATGAAGAATGCCCGTTTTTAATACTTTTGGGGCTAACTTTGTTGGTACAGCAACTTTCTGTATCTTAGACTCAACCTCTTCTCTTTCTTTTAATACCTCTTGTTCTGTTTGTTTAATAACTCTTTTTTTTCCCATGTTATTTGATATTTCGAAATTTCGATTATTTGGGAGCTGGTGGTGGTTTCCTGCCAGAACCCACTGTTCTTCGAACATTGCCTCTTACTGTACGCGAATTAACCCGCGTTGTCTGACCTCTTACTGGCAATCCCCTTATATGTCTGATACCTCTCCAACAACCGATTTCTTTCAATCTTTTAATCGACATCATAATCTCTCTTCTTAAATCCCCTTCAACTTTATAATTCTTATTAATAATCTCTTGAATCTTTTTTATCTCCTCTGGTTTTAGGTCTTTTACTCTTTTATATCTGTCAACTTTTGCCTCTTGTAAAATTTTCCGAGCTGAAGACTGTCCTATGCCATAAATATAGGTTAAAGCAGTTTCTATTTGTTTGTCGTCTTTTAATGTTACTCCTGAAATTCTTACCATGTTACTCGATATTTCGAAATTTCGATATATATCGAAATTTCGAGTTATTTTCCTTGTCTTTGTTTATGTTTTGGATTCTCACAGATAACATAAACTCGTCCTTTGCGTCTCACGATTTTACACTTTTTACAAATTTTTTTAACCGAAGGTCTTACTTTCATAATCGATATTTCGATATGTCGAAATTTCGATATTTCGATATATCGAGTTTACTTTTTTCGATAAACAATTCTTCCCCGATTATCTTCACTTGATGGCATCTCCACAACTACTCTATCACCGGGCAAAACCTTAATTCTATACAGCCTTAACTTTCCCGCCAAATGAGCTAAAATCTCTCTTCCATCATCCAGTTTTACTCTAAAGGTTGTGCTAGGAAGAGATTCAACCACGATACCCTCTGTTTTATAAACATTTTTCTTTGCCGACATCTAGGTCTGAGTATAACAATTAGCTACTAATTTGTAAAGATTTACTTAAATTTTAATAAAATGTCAATATTTGAAATATTTTTTGGGGCTTTCTTGGCAAAAAAGGGCCGAAACCTAACCCGAGGCTCTTTTAAAATCTCTGGATAAATCTCGCGTATATATCTTCTTATATTTTTTGCAGTTTGTAATCTAGATACTTCTTTTAAAGCAGTCTCATCAATTTTAGAATAAACCTCTCCCTCAAATTCAACATCTAATGTAACTATCCCTTCAACATCCACATTACCCTGGAATTTCTTTATAGCCAGAGTGTCAGGATTCAATACTTTGTCTGGTGGAATTTGAGAATTTACATATTCTTTTATAAATTTTAAAATATGAGAAAGTCTTACCGCTGCTACTCTTGCCCTTATTTCTGCCTGATACAAAAAGTCTTCCTTTTCCTGACCAATTTGAGCATCTGCCAATGTTGTATCAACCACTTCGATATCTAAAGTCTTCTCTAAAATTTTATACTCCTTGCCGGCTTTCTTTTGTAATCTATCTAAAGCTTCTTTTTCAGCCTGACTTAAAATAGCCGTCTTTGCCTTCTCTACGTCTTCTTCTTTGATTCTAAAAACTTTGCTTATCCTTCCTCCTTGCATTTTAGAAAAAGATTTACCATAAACCTTATAATAGAGGGTAGGAGAGTATTTTCTAAGCCCTGGAATAGAAAAAGATGAAGGCTCAATATTATACTCTTCTCCTGCCTCAGCAGCCACAACTTTAATATCTGTGTATCCATTGGCAGGAATGGTAAATTTTTTCTCTGCTAAGAATACTCTCGGAGGTTCTCCTGATGACTGAAATCTTGTTTTGGCAATAAGAGTTACTGGTAAGTGATATTTATTATAAACACGGATGGTGCCCCGTGCTTTTTCTTTAACTTCTTCTTGAGAGGCAGCAAATCTTTGTGAGATAGTAAAATCTTCTTCTAGAAAACTAAGAGGAACCGCTTGAGTTATTAAATCTATATCTTCAATTTTGTTGTTAGCGCTTAAAAATACTTGGAATGAAACTTTTTCAGTCTTAGGCCATATTTCAATTGTGGCCTTGCCAGCAGATATAAATTCTCTCAAGCTTAAGACAACTAAAATTAAAATTACAAAACAAACAATAGATTTTTTCCATAAAGAACCTCGTCTTGTTCTCTTTGGAGGCAAATCTCTTATAGTTGGTTTTTTAGGTGGTCTTATGTCGTAAATTTTAATTTTTGCCATATTATTTAATTTAACCCAAGTGAGTTAGTATCTCAATAACTTGATAACTCAACAACTTGACAACTCGATAACTTACTTTAGAGCTGCCTTTATTCTTCTAATGCCAGCTCCAGCAGACTCTTCTTTTATAATTTTAAACATTCCCAAAACACCTGTCTCCTTCACATGAGGACCTGCGCATACTTCTTTTGAAAAGTTCCCAATGAAATATACAGATACATTCTCTGGGTATTTTTCTTTAAAAAATGCTAACGCTCCAATCTTTTGTGCTTCCTCAAATTTCATCTCTTTCTTAATCACCGGTAAGTTTTCTTGAATTTTTTGATTTACTAAATCCTCCACTTTTTTAATTTCCTCTTCTTTCAATTTCCGAGGATAAGAAAAATCAAACCTGAGGCGCTCTGGTGTAATATCAGAACCCATCTGCCTTACGCTCTCGCCCAAAACTTCTCTTAAAGCTTGATGCAGAAGATGAGTCGCTGTGTGAAGTTTTGTAACTTTTTCTTTATCTTCCTGAGCTTCAAGCATCTCAATTCCTACTCCCCCAAATTTTCTTTGAGCACCTTTTCTTGAAATTTCCTGATGCTTTTTTTGTGCTTCAAAAAAACCTGCTTTGTCTACTTTAATTCCCCTCTCTCTTGCCATTTCTTCTATAAGTTCCAAAGGAAAACCAAAAGTTTCGTACAAATAAAACGCTTTTTCGCCTTCTATTATATCTTTACCAGATCCTATTAATTTTTCAAATTCTTTTATTCCTTTCTCAATTGTCTTCCCAAATTTTTCAAATTCATTCTGCATCACCGTTAAAACTTCTTCTAATTTACCTTGTAATTCTGGATAAGGTTTTTGATAAATTTCAACAACAGAATGAGCGACTTTCAATAATCCTTCTTGCGAAAGGTTAACTCTCCGAGCAAACCTTTGTGCTCTTCTCAAAAGCCTCCTCACAATATAACCTCTTTCCTCTTTGGAGGGTAGTATGCCCTCAGATATCAAAAAAACACTTGCTTTTATATGATCGGCTATAATCCTGAAAGGAGATTGTGTCTCTTGATAAGACTTGTGGGTCTCTTTCTCAATTAATTGTACAATTGGCAAAAAAAGGTCTGTCTTAAATAAATCCTTCTTACCATTTTCTATCATTAGTAACCTTTCAAGCCCCATTCCTGTATCCACTCCTTTTCGCTTCAAAGGTTTTAACTCTTTTTCCTTGTTTTGGTAATATTCATTAAAAACTAAATTCCAAACTTCTACAAACCGACCACATTCACAGTTAGGAATACATTTTTTCCCTTCCTCACAGGGCTTTTTGGTTAAATCAAAATGAATTTCAACTGTTGGGCCACATGGCCCCTCTATACCTGTTGGGCCCCAGAAATTATCTTTCTTTGAAAATCCAAAAATTCTTTCTTTTGGAATACCAATTTCTTCTAAAACTTTTTTGCTTTCTATATCCTCGGGAATTTTATCTTCTCCCTTAAAATAGGTAAAGTACAAATCCTCAATCTTCAATTTACAATCTTCAATTAAAAATTGAAGCGCGTATTGAATTGCCTCTTTTTTAAAATACCCTCCAAAACTAAAATTACCCAGCATCTCAAAAAAGGTAAGGTGAGTTGTATCCCCTACACTCTCGATATCAGTTGTCCGAATACATTTCTGACAACTTGCAACATTCTCTCCATAAGGAGATTTCTCTCCTAAAAAATATGATTTAAACTGCTGCATTCCCGCGGTAGTAAAAAGAACCGAGGGGTCCGTTGGAATTAAAGAAGATGAGGGCACAATTTTGTGTCCCCTTTTTTCAAAAAAATTAAGAAATTCTTTACGCAAAGAGTTAGAATTTTTCATTGCTGCCAAAGGGTTCTTGGTGATATAGTTTTCTATATTAGTTTTTAATTTTTAACTTTGAATTTTTAATTTGATTAGCTGAATCTATCAGCGACAACTGATGCTGCGAATGCCTCTGGCTTTATTTTTGCTTCAAAACCATTCCCTCTAATTAAACCAATAACTTCTTTTATCATGTCTTTTGTAAGGCCGTTCTCTCCAACATCAGCATGAATAT
>CAZTTZ010000005.1:0-17788 GCA_964616065.1 uncultured Candidatus Saccharibacteria bacterium
TGCTTTAGCTTACGATGAGCAAAAAACGAATTTTGACCAAAGATAAGATAAATCATGATCTTTATAATTTTTGGCACTTTGGGCAAAAATAAGAAGATCGCTGGGCAATTTTTATTCTTTTTATAGGAGTTTTACAACGAACACAAGGCTTTCCTTCTCTTCTATATACTTTTCTTAAAGGATCGAAGCCTCCCTTTGAGCCATCTGGACGTCTATAATCTGAAATACTCTCTCCTCCCAGTTCAATTGCCTTTTTTAAAACCTTTTTTATTGACTGGTAAATTCTCTTTAGCTCTTCTTCTTTTAACACATGTGCCTTTTTCTCAGGATGAATCTTAGCCTCAAATAAAATCTCATCAGAATAGATATTCCCGATTCCAGCAATTAAGGATTGATCCATCAACACTTGCTTAATCTTTCTTTTGGTATTTTTGATTCTTTTTTTAAATTCTTGAAAGGTAAACTCTGGACTAAAAGGATCTATGCCTATTTCTCTAATTTCCTTGGATTGTGTTAGTTCTTTTTCATCCCAAAGTTCCACTTTAGCAAATTTTCTTAAATCAGATAAGGCAAGCATCAGGTCATTGTCTAAGAAAAAAATTAAATGAATAAATCTGTTGATGGGGTCTTCTAAAGGCCCTTTTATTTGCGGGATCCAAGAATTGCCCTTTTTTTGCCATTTTCCAACAAGTAGATGACCGGTTAACTTTTGATGAATTAAAAGGGCTCTTTTCTTGTCCAAATAAATTAAGATATTCTTCCCTTTTCTTTTAATACTTATGATTTTTCTTCCTAAAATTTCCTTTTTAAATTCTTCAAAAGTCCGAGGGCGTTTAATTAATTTTTTTGCATCACACCAAACATTAAGAAAAGTCCTTCCCAGGACTTTTCTTTTAAGGTCTCTTACCGTAGTTTCAACTTCAGGTAATTCAGGCATGCCTTCTTGTATAATAAAAAACTAGGGTTTTTAAGAGAGATTTCTATGATTTTTTATTTCTTTAAGACCGC
This sequence comes from uncultured Candidatus Saccharibacteria bacterium, assembly GCA_964616065.1. Taxonomy (GTDB): domain Bacteria; phylum Patescibacteriota; class Minisyncoccia; order Minisyncoccales; family PEYH01; genus JAGGTU01. The sequence continues at coordinate 1,009 of CAZTTZ010000005.1, forward strand.
TTTAATTTTTTCTACAATCTCCTCCGGAGTAAAGTGAGCTTTTACGAGAAAATCTACCGCTCCTAGGCTTAACCCTTTTTCTATTTCATCTTTTTGGCCTAAGTTTGAAAGAATCAAAACAGGAACCAGGGAAGTCTTTGGATCATCCTTCACTTTTGTTAGTACCTCAAAGCCGTCCATTCCAGGCAAAATTAGGTCTAAAAGAACAAGATCTGGCATTTCTTCTTTTATTTTTTTTAGACCTTCCTCACCATCTATTGCCTCAACAATTTCATATCCTTCTTTTGATAATTTCCGCGCTATCAATTCTCTTAAAAACTTATCGTCTTCAACTATTAAAATTTTGGCCATATTAGAGTTTAATTGTTTTTAAGGCTGACCTATTTGTTTGATAACTTTTTCAATAACTTCTTTTGGGTCAAACTCTGTCTTAATTAACCAATCTTTTGCTCCGAGTTCTTTTGCTTTATTAAGCTCTACAGGTTGTCCTGAGTTGGAGATTACAATAATAGGAATGGTTTTTAAACTCTCGTCTTCCTGTAATCTCTCCATCACCTCAAACCCTCCCATCTTGGGCATGATAATATCAAGTAAAATTAGATCGGGCACTATCTCCTTGACTGCCTCCAACCCTGCCTCACCATCTTTGGCTGTATATACCTCATATCCCAAATCGCTGAGTTTTTTCTTCAAGAGATCTAAAAGGATCTCTTCATCTTCAATAATTAAAATCTTTTTAGCCATTTTTTTATTTTAATTCTTATTAAGCTTATATGTCAATTTCATTATACCTTTTAAACAAGAGCAGGTAAAGTAAAGAAGAAGGTGCTGCCTTTATTTTCTTTAGACTTAAACCAAATTTTGCCGCCGTGGGCTTCCACAATATTTTTACTAATAAAAAGACCTAACCCCGTTCCCTCTGTTTCCATTTTAATCACATTTGCCCCTCTAAAGAAGCGAGTAAACACCCGTTTTTGCTGATCCTTAGGAATACCAACGCCTGTATCTTGAACACTAAACAAAACTTCTTTATCTTGCCTTTCTACTCTCACAGTAATTTCTCCCCCAGAAGGCGTATAGTGTATAGCATTCTCAATTAAATTTTTTATTACTAAAGTAATTTTCTCAATATCCACCTTTACCACTTTTGGTTTTTTGCTCTCTTTTATAACTAATTTGAACTTTAAATTCTTTTTCTGAGCCAGATCTTTTAGGGATTCAAAAACCTTCTGTACCAATTGATCAAATTCAACCGCCTTTGGCTGATAAACAAATCTTCCTTCTTCTATCCTGGCTACATTTAGCAGGTCATTGACTAATTTTATCATTCTTTCATTTGTCTGATATGTTTTTTGTAAGAATTCTTTCTGCTCCTTTGTAAGTTTTCCAACATCCCCAGCAAGCAGCATTCCCAAACTCCACTTAATAATCGACAGAGGAGTTCTTAACTGATGAGCCGAAACCGAAACAAACTGACTCTTCATTTCTTCAATTGCCTTCTCCCTTGTAATATCATGCAAAATAACAAGAAATGAAATCCTTTTTTTTCGATAAGTCGCAAAGGTTGTGGTAACCTCCAAATATAAATTCTTCCTCAAGGCAATTTCTTGTCTGAAAACTTCTTTAAAATCATTTTCCAAAATTTTCATTAAAGGCTTAAGTTTGGATACCTTTCCTAGCGCCTCCATAGATTTACCTAACACATCTCTCTTTCTTATCTGCAAAAACTCCTCTGCTTTGGGATTAATAATCTCTAGTTCCTTCTTTAAATTAAAAACAAGAATTCCATCAACAAAGTTTAAAATAACTGCCTCGGTTTTCTTCTTCTCCTCCTCTGCCCTCACCCTTGCCGCTTCTGTATCTTCCAGGATATTTAATAAGGCTTTTCGGGAGTTCTCCAACTCTTTTGTTCTCTGATAAATTTTTCTTTCCATTTCTCTTTGCAATCGCCATGAAGCCGTGATATCAACTATCCCCACGAAAAATCCTGTAAGATTACCTTGGGTATCCTTTCGCGGTGCAAGATATATATCTACTATCCTCCTTTCTTTATTTTTTTTGACTAAAGTAAGTTCCTTTCCAGAAACCCTGCCGCTTTTTTTTGAGATATTTAAAAGATCGCTTACTTCTGATTTTTCAACAAAAATTTCTGAAATGTGTTCTCCGACAATCTCTATCGAGATATATCCTGAAAAATCTTCAAATGTTTTATTTACTCTCACGATTAATCCAGATGGAGCAATATCGCAGATAGGCAAAGGAAGAAATGAAAGAAAATCGTTTAGGTAAATTGCTAGGTCGTTTAAGTCTTCTCTTAATTTTCTTATTTCTTCTTGAAGATTTTTAACTTGTTGCCTTCTTTGAAAAAACCCTCCCATTTTATTGCCACCTAATTATATATTCATGATAAGGATCTCCTTTGAAAACACACTTTGTTTCCTCTATCTCTACATTTTTTTTACCTAAAACAGTCTGGGCAACTTGAAGGAAATATCCTTTATGATAATCGCATATTAGGGGATGAAATTTATAGCCTTTCACTCTAATAATAGCGTATTTCTTTTCCTCATCCATTTTTACTGCTTCCAACTCTCCAACTTTTAGTTGTTTTTTCCAATACCTTGGGGCTTGTTGAAAACACTTTAATGGAGAGACAAAAAATCTTAATAAGGGTTCAACGAAAATGGAAACTTTTAGGGCTAATCTCCCCATTTCAAAAATTCCAGCTTTATCAAGCTTTAAAATTTCTTTAGCCAGTAGAATTATCAACACTGATAGAGCCTCGGGATAAAAATTCATCGGTTTAATATCTTGTAAAGATATATCGTAACCTAATTCTTTTAGCCTGTTTTGAATCATTTCTTGAGCCTTTTTGCCTCCTTTTTGTCTTACATATTCAAGATTGGCTAAGATAACCGCCCCTTTCACATTTCCAGGAATTCTTGCCAATTGCTGTGCTTCCTTTCTTGTAACCTTAAAATTTTCTTCCTGCATTTTGTTTGTATTTTTTTAATTCTTCTTCTAATTTTTTAATTTTGTTTTTGAGCTCTACCATTTTTACCTCTCTCCCTACAGTAAGCTGGCGAAATTTCTCCAATTCTTTTATTCTTTCTTGTAATTCTTTAGTTCTTTCCTTTACTTTTTCATCCAAGGTCTTGGCCAATTCTTCAAGTTCCCTTGTTCTTGCTTTAACCCTTATCTCCAGCACCTTCTTTTCATCCTCTAAAGCCTCTCTGCTTTCTTTTAATTTTTTGACCATCTGATTAAATTCTTCGGCTAATTGTCCTATTTCGTCCCTAGTAAACCGCTTAATCTTCACATTTAAATTGCCTTCCCCAACTTTTTTTGCCGCTCGCAACAATTCAAACAAAGGCTTTATAATGCGCGAGACAAAGAAAACCGTAAAGAGAGTAACCAATAAAACAATAAAAACAAAAGATGAGGCACTAATAAGCCATGTTGTATAGATGTTAACTTCAACATTTTTAAAGGTTTCTGGAGATAAAAACGGCCTAATTTGGGCAATTACATTCTCATAGCCATTATATAAAATATAGGCAAAGAGTAAATTTGAAAAACAGGTAATAACTAAAATACCCCAAAAAACTTTAAAAAAGATACTTGTTTTCTTCTTGGTGCTTTTCATGGGGGATTTCTTTTTTATGATAGCATAAAAATGGTTTTAATCGAATTAAAGAGAGTTAAATTAACTTCTTCTGCAGGGCTGTTTTCTTCTCTTGAAGTTGATTTTTAAAAATCTCGGGTAATCTTTTAATTAGGCTTCTAAAACCATAATTTTCTAAGACCTTCCTTGCTTTTTCTTCTTGAAAGTTTTCTAAACTGCAATCTAAAAGTTCAAATTTAATGGGCACATTCGTGTTAATCTGCGCTAATTCTCTTGAGAGAAATGCTTGTTTTTTGTAGCGAAGAAGTGCCTCTTTCGTTTTTGGCCCTATTTCTGCCTTTATACATTTACCCTTAAGACCTTCTAAAGTTTCATAGAGATTTTCCAAACTTTGAAAATTTTTAATTAAATTATAGGCGGTTTTTTTGCCAACACCACAAACTCCAGGAATGTTATCTGAAGGGTCTCCAAAGAGAGCCTTAAAATCAGGAATTTGGTCTGGTGATAATCCCATCTTTTCTTTTACTAGATTTTCATCATATAAGTCAGTGTTTTTAATACCTCTTTTTAGAAGATAGACTTTTGTAAGGGGATCAACTAGTTGCAGCATATCTAAGTCTCCGGTGACAATAATGGTTTCAATTTTGGAATCTTTTTTTTGTTGTTTGATAAGTTTGGAAATTGTACCAATAATATCGTCTGCCTCATATCCTTCTTTCTCAAAAATCTTAACCCCAAACCCTTGAAGAATTTTCTTAATTTCTGGAATTTGTTGATAAAACTCATTGGGGGCCTTAGGCCGTTGTGCTTTGTATTCCTTAAAAAGTTTCTCTCGGAATGTAGGAGCAGGAAAATCAAAAGCTACTGCTAAGAAATCTGGTTTAAACTCTCTTATTACTTTAAAAAGCACTAATAAAAACCCATAAACGGCATTTATTGGTTTTCCTTCTTTGGTTGTTAAAGGAGGGAGAGCATAAAAAGCTCTATGTAAAATAGCGTTTGCATCCAATACAAGAAAGGTTGGCCTTGAACTGCTCATAAAATTTTACCTGCTTTTTACCGTTATTTTACGGGTTTTTGGACCTACTATTTTAAATTTTACCTCTATTGTCCTTTTTGGTAAAAATTTTCTTACTTTATCTGCCCATTCAATAGCGATTATATTCTCCGGAGATAAAATCTTGTCCCACCCCACACTTAAAATATCTTGAGGAGATTCAAGTCGCCAACAATCTATATGATAAAAATTCTTAAACTGAGGGTGTGAAAGTTTGAACTTTCTCATTAAGATAAATGTTGGGCTTAAAATTCTTTTTTTAATTCCCAAACCCAAAGCAAGGCCTTTTAGAAAAGTGGTTTTCCCGCTTCCCAGCTCACCACTCAGAGCAAAAACAATTGGCCCTTTTTCTTTTTTCTGCACCTCTTTTGCTATTTTTTGAGCTAAGAGTCTAGTGACTTGTGGGGAGCAGGTAATATATTCTCTTTTCATTGACTTTTTCAGCAAAGAAGAGTAGGTTAAAAATAGAATATGGAGGAATTTCCCGAAATAAAAAAACTAATTGAGGAAAATAGATCTATTCTTATCTGTGCAAATCCTTCAAGAAGTTCGTTGGATGTCATCTTGGCCGTTTCTTCTCTTTTTTACACTCTAAAAAAAATTGGTAAAGTTGTAAAACTTTATCCAGAGAATTTTTTAACGAATAAGCCCTTTTTCCCTTTTCCATTGAAAGAGCTTAAAAATCTTATTCTAACTTTTAAAAATCCTAGTTTTTTTTCTGAAATTTATTACAAGAAAACCAATGATACAATGGAGCTTTGTTTATTGGCAAAAGGTAAACTGCCCAAACCAGAAAATATAAGCATTCTTATTCCAGAGGAAGGTTCTCAAGACATTCACCTTGTAATTACTGTTGGGGTGCCCTCACTAGAAAGTTTGGGAGATTTCTATGAGAGAAATTTCAAAACTTTCTTTAATGCACCAATTATTAACCTTGATAACAATCTAGACAATAGAGAGTTTGGCAAAATTAATCTTATTGAAGATTATCCACTTGCCTTTTTAGTCTGTAGGCTAATTCGCCAATTTCCTATAGAAATTCTTGATAGGTATCTTGCAAAATCCCTGTTTTTGGGCATTCTTTTGCCTTTACAGGAAAAAAAGATGCAGGAAAATTTATTAGAAACTCTTTGCTTTTTGAAAAAGTATATTACTGATTTTAAAGATATTAAAGAAACGATACTCCAAGATTTTTCATCCAAAGAGAAAACTCTTTTTGAAGTTTTTTGGAGAGCCATGGAATATACTTCTAAAACTCCATTTCCAATAGTTGCTTTGAAAAAGCAAAACTTAGGCGAGTTTCAACTTCAAGAAAAAGATCTTCCTTTAGGTATTCGGCTTTTTAGAGAAAGGCCATTGTTCTTGCCGTCAATACTTTTTATGTGGGAAAGCCATGCTTCTTCAAACTCCACCAAAGGAATTTTGTATTCGCCTCAAGAAAAACATCTTATAGAATTACTCCGAACTTTTTCCGGCATAAAAGACAAAGAAAGAATATTTTTTTCAACAAAAAAAGATCTTACATCAACAAAAAACTTAATCCTTGGAATGTTTCATGGTTAAGATTACCGAAAAAATAGAAATTCCCTCAAGTATCCAAAAAACAATATTGAAAAAAGTGGAGGGGGTTTTGGATCTAGGAAATCTAGTAGAGAAATGTCTTCACAAGGATACATCTTTTTTGTTGAGCGTAATTCTCCAAGGAGCCATTCATCTCTCTGCCTCCGATATTCATTTGGAACCAAGGGAATCCGATGTAAAGATGCGAATTAGAATAGATGGGATGCTACAGGATGTCTCAATTATTCCACCCAAAGTATACCATTTCTTACTCTCCCGAATAAAACTTTTAGCTGGATTAAAACTGAACATTCATAACCGTCCCCAAGATGGAAGTTTTTCGGTAATTTTACCTGCTTTATCTAAAAAAGAGAAGGTAAAAGAAATAGAAATAAGAACTTCCGCACTTCCAGCAGATTATGGAGAATCAATAGTAATGAGAATTTTAGATCCGGCAAATTTAAGGAGTATTGAAGAGTTAGGCTTGAGAGAAGATTTATTAGAATTATTTAAAAAAGAAATAAAAAAACCCAACGGAATGATCATTGTAACTGGCCCGACAGGTTCTGGTAAAACAACTACTCTCTATGCCTTCTTGGAATATCTTAAAAAGCCTCAAATTAAAATCATCACTATAGAAGATCCAATCGAATACAGGTTAGAAGGAATCTCTCAAACTGAAGTTCACCCTGAAAGAGGTTATGATTTTGCCAACGGCCTGAGGGCTATTGTTAGACAAGATCCGGATGTAATTCTTGTAGGAGAAATACGAGATCTTGAAACAGCTCAAATTGCTATTCAGGCTGCTCTAACAGGCCATCTAGTTTTTTCAACACTTCATACAAATGATGCTGCTGGTACTATTCCAAGGTTAGTCTCACTTGGCGCAAGACCTTCAAATATAGCCCCAGCAATCAATTTGGCAATTGCTCAAAGATTAGTTAGGAAAATCTGTCCAAAATGTTTTATTCTTCGTCCTTTGAAAGAAGAAGAAAAGAAAATCATTCAGGAAGGACTTGGTAATATACCTTCCCATCTAAAGAAAAAATATAGTCTTGAAAACCTAAACGAAGTTCAGATAAAAGAAGGGAAAGGGTGTAAATTTTGCAATTTTACAGGTTTCAAGGGAAGAATCGGTATTTTTGAGGCTTTCGTTGTGAATGAAGAAATGGAGGATTTAATTTTAAAAAACCCCTCTATTCCAGAAATAAAGAGGCTTGCAAGGAAACATGGGATGGTGTCTATGTATCAGGATGGTCTTCTTAAAGTCCTTTTAGGAATTACCACAATTGAAGAGGTACAAAGGGTTGCTAAAGAGGAGTGAAATTTAAAATCCCTGGCCGGATTGTCCTTGGGTTTCCCAAAAGATCAGGATTTTTCCGAGGAATAGTCAAGCTGAAAGCCTAACTATTCCAAAGGTCTAAGAAAAATCCCTTTCCGGCCAGGGACTTCCTTTATTATATCAAAAAAAATATGATTGTCAAGTCTAATATACCTGAAGATGAGGTTCTAGACAATACTTTAAGACCGCGCAGATGGGAAGAATATATTGGACAGGAGCAAGTTAAAAGAAATGTTAGAATTATAATCGAGGCGGCAAAAAAAAGGAATGAATCTCCTGAGCATTTATTATTCTATGGAAGTTCTGGTCTTGGCAAGACAACTCTTGCCTATTTAATAGCTCAAGAGTTAAATGCAGAAATGAAAATAACCTCAGGCCCGGCTATTGAAAGACCAGGTGATTTAGCAGCAATCTTGACAAATCTTAAAGAGGGTCAAATTTTATTCATTGATGAGATTCACAGACTAAATAGAACCTGTGAGGAATTAATCTATCCTGCTTTAGAAGACTACAAGCTTAATATAATTGTTGGCAAAGGTCCCATGGCTCGGACTCTTGAAATTAAACTTCCTAAGTTTACTTTAATCGGTGCAACAACAAGGATTGCTCAGCTCACCTCTCCTCTTCGTAATAGGTTTGGGGCTATCTTCCAGTTAAGATTCTATACAGTTGAAGAAATTGGGCGGATAATTGAAAGGTCGGCAAAGATACTTAATGTAGAAATAGAAAAGGAAGCTATCGAAATTATTGCTCAAAGGTCACGGTTTACCCCAAGAATAGCAAATAGGCTTTTAAAAAGAATTAGAGATTTCGCTCAGGTTGAGAGCGACGGTATAATTACAAAAGAAATTACCAAGAAAGCGTTGGAAGCTTTAGAGATAGATGAATTAGGGCTTGAGCCGGCAGATAGAAAAATTCTTGAAACAATAATTTATAAATTTGATGGAGGTCCTGTTGGCATTCAGGCACTTGCTGCCTCATTATCAGAAGAAGTAAATAACATTTTAGAAGTGTATGAACCCTATCTTTTGCAATTGGGGTTAATTAAAAGAACTCCCAAAGGAAGGGTAATAACGGAGGCTGCTTTAAAACATCTTAAAATTAAACCAAAAAGTAGACTTCTCTAAAAACATGTCCGGACATAGCCATTGGCATGGAATAAGATATAAAAAAGAATTAGAAGATAAAAAGAGGGCTAAAATTTTTTCAAAAATTAGCCGCCAGATTGCTATTGCTGCAAGAGAGGGTAAGGATCCGGAGACAAATCCAAGATTGAGAATGGCTATTGAGATGGCAAAAGAATTCAATATGCCAAATGAAAATATCGAAAGAGCCATTAAAAGAGGTGCTGGTGAGATAGAAGGAGAGAAATTAGAAGAAGTAATTTTTGAGTGCCTCGGCCCAGGAAACATTGCAATTATTATTGAAGGTATTACGGATAATAAAAACAGAACTCTTAATGAAATTAAACAGATTCTACAAAAAGAAGGAGGGAAGTTAGCTGATGAAGGTTCTCTAAGATGGCAATTTAAACGGATGGGAACAATCCGGGTGAATGCTCAGAATATCAATAGAGAAGAATTAGAGCTTCTTCTCATTGATTTAGGAGCGCAAGATTTTAGACAGCGGGGTTCTATACTTGAGATCTATACAAAACCCGAAGATTTAGAAAAGATAAAATCCGAGCTTAAAGAGAGGAAAATAACAGTTGAATCAGCTCAATTGGAATGGGTGCCTGAGCAAGAAATTGAGGTTTCTGAGAAAGAAAAAGAAGCGTTAGGGCGTCTTTTTGAAGCTTTAGATGAGAATGACGCAGTGCAGGAAATATATTCAAATTTAAAATTATGAAAATTTTAGGAATTGATCCGGGAACAGCAACCACAGGTTATGGGGTTATCAAGGTGAAAAAAAGAGGCGATAAACTTGCCTGCCTTGATTATGGATCTATTATTACATCGCCTGCTTTAAATCTTTGTGATCGGTTAAAAAAGATTGAAAAAGAAGTAAATAAGCTCATCAATCGATTTCAGCCCCAAATTTTAGCAGTAGAAAAATTATATTTTTTTAAAAATTCCAAAACAATGGTAAGTGTCTCACAGGCCAAAGGAGTAATTCTTTTGGCAGCCGCTAAAAAGAAGGTTCCTGTGGTAGAATTTACGCCTCTTGAGGTCAAAATGACAATTGTAGGTTATGGAAGAGCTAAAAAAATACAGATACAAAAGATGATTCAATTGTTATTGGATTTAGAGGAGTTACCCAAACCTGACGATGCTGCCGATGCTTTAGCTTTAGCAGTATGCGCCCATCTTATGCTTTTCTCAAAATTGAGCTCTCGGAAACAAAAAACTCTTGACAAGGATGTAAGGAAAAATATAATAGGCTTATAGATTCTTTTGGAGGTCAACTAAAAGGTCGGTTTAAACCATAATTTTAAAAACCATGGAATACATTGACAAAATCCTCTCTCAAATTGTTAATCAAGAAGAATGGGAAGAAGAGGATGTAGCCGAAGAAGAGGCTACTGAAGAAACACCCGAGGAAGAACTTACAGAAGAAACTCCAGAAGAGGCACCCGAAGAAGAGGAGCTTGAAGAAGAGGGAGAGGAAGAATTATAAAATCCCAAAACCCCCCATTATGGGGGGTTTTGGGATTATTTTAATAATGCGCTCAAGAAAAAGAATGTTCAAAACAATATCGCCCACCTGGCTTAAGCTCATAAAACTTGCTTTTTTTGTCTTTCTATTTTTCCTCTTTTGTATATTTTTCATTTTTGTACTTTTTGCAAAAGATCTCCCAAGGCCTGAGGTTTTTGAAGAAAGACATCTTGCCCAACCAACTAAAATTTTTGACAGAAACGGTAAAGTACTACTTTATACAATCTTTGGAGAGGAAAGAAGAGAACCGATCGAACTCAAAGATCTTCCAGATCATTTAATCAAGGCTGTCCTTGCAGCAGAAGATGCAAAATTCTATGAACATCATGGAGTGGATTTAAAAGGCATTTTGAGAGCAATTTTAATAGATTTAAAACTAAAAAAACCAGTCTATGGTGGTTCAACTATTTCTCAGCAATTAATAAGGTCAACCTTTCTAACAAGAGAAAAAACAATAAAAAGAAAAATTAGAGAAGTTATTTTAACATTGGAATTAGAAAGACGATATTCAAAAGATCAAATTTTAGAATGGTATTTAAATCAAATACCTTTTGGGCCAAATCTTTATGGAGTTGAGGCAGCAGCACAGGATTTTTTTAACAAATCTGCAAAAGATGTAACTTTAGAGGAAGCAGCAGTTTTGGCTGCTGTAATTAGAGCCCCCAGTTATTATTACCCTTTTTCAGAGCATAGAAAAGAACTTTTAGAAAGAAAAGATTACATCTTAAAGAGAATGTTGGAAGAAGGTTTTATCTCTCAAGGGGAATACCAACAGGCTCTCAAAAAGGAAATTCATTTTGTTAAAACTCCTATTACAATTAAAGCCCCTCATTTTGTTTTTTATGTAAGAGATTATCTCTTTAAAAAATATGGGGAAAATTTTTTAAAGGAAAATGGGTTAAGGGTCTATACAACCTTAGATTGGGAGTTTCAACACGAGTTAGAGGTGATTGTCAAAGAAGAAGCAGAAAGGATCAAAAGATATAATGCTCATAATATCTCGCTTGTGGCTATTGATCCAAATACAGGCCAAATACTCGCAATGATAGGCTCAAAAGATTATTTTGGTGATCCTTACCCGAAAGACTGTACTCCAGGGGTCAACTGTCTCTTTGAGCCAAAAGTTAATATAGCAATTTTTGGCATCGGACAACAGCCTGGATCTGCTTTTAAACCTTTTGTTTATGCTACTGCTTTTGAGAAGGGTTATTCTGAAGACGATAAGGTTCTAGATGAATTAACCAACTTTGGTAAATGGGGCGGAAAATATTATATCCCCCAAAATTATGATGGTAAATTTCGAGGTTGGGTTACATTAAAACAGGCTTTAGCCCAATCTTTAAATGTACCTTCTGTGAAAGTGTTACTTTATTTTGCAGGCATTGAGGATAGTATAAAGACAGCCAGAAAATTTGGCATCACTACTTTAAACAAGCCTCCTTCATTTTATGGTCCATCGTTGGTGTTAGGAGGAGGTGAGGTAAAACTTTTAGATATTACCTCAGCCTATGGAGTTTTTGCAACAGAAGGCTTAAGAAACCCTCCTACTGCCATATTAAAAATTGAAGATGCAAAAGGAAGAATTATAGAGGAAAATAAACCCTCCCCTTTGCGAGTAGAAAGTACTGAGGTTTGTAAAAAAATAAATGACATCCTCTCAGATAACGATGCCCGGGCACCAATGTTTGGCAAAAATTCCCCTCTATATTTTAAAAACCATTTTGTGGCAGCTAAAACTGGTACCACCAATAGTTTCAGAGATGCTTGGACAATAGGATATAGTAAAAATATTGTAATTGGAGTTTGGGTAGGAAATAATAACAATTCTCCAATGAAAAAAGTACCGGCGGTCACTATTGCAGGGCCTATTTGGCACAAAGCCATGGAAGAGGCTTTAAAAAGGTGGCCTTAGCTCTGCTTTATTGGCATTAAAATATAAAGAAAATCTTGGTTATCTTTTGGTTTAATTACCCCGGGGCCTCCTTCTTGGTTAAGTTCAAAGATAAATTCCTCTGTTTGAATTTTTGAGACACCCTCAAATAAAAATCGCCAATTAAAACATGTTTTTACTTTCTCTCCTTTAACACCTGCTGGGATTTCTAATGTTGCCTCACCCAGATCTGTATTTTGTGCTGCAATTTCTACTTTATTCTTCTTAGGATCTACAGAGAGCATTACCTCATTTCCTCCTCCCGCAAAAATACTTGCGGTTTTAATTTTATTAAGAAATTGTTTTTTATCTAAAACAATTTGCGTGTGATAACCTTTAGGAATAATTGCCTGGTAATCAGGAAATTCACCTTCAATCAATCGTGAAATTAATTGAGCTTGCGGGTTTTGTGAATCTGCAAAATATGACTCAAACATAACTTGCCCTGTAGAGAAAAATAGCTTAATCTTGCTTTCGTTTTCCGAAAACATATTCACTATCTCCCTTGCCGCTCCTCTGGGCAAAATAAAAGATTTTTCTTCAAGTAGCTCTTGAGGTTTCTCAAAGAATAATGTTTTTTCAGCTAATCTAAAACTATCGGTTGTTACAACTTTTAATTGATTTTTTAAAAAGGAGAAGAAAACACCAGAAAGCTCAGGTCTTGTTTGTGTGGGACTACAAAAATCAATTACTTGGAGAACCCCTTCACACAATGGTTTTGGGTTTAACTCTACTTCCTGGGATTTTTCAATTTTTGGAATTATAGGAAAGTCTTTGGGATCCATTCCTTTAATTTGTACCTTAGTATTTTCTCCAACAAGAGATAGAGTCTTTCCTTTTCCTTCAATATTTAAAGAAGAAGCTTCTGTTAAAGAAACAATGTCTGATAAAGTTTTTACTGGAATGGTTATCTCTCCCTCTTTTTCAATTTTTGCTAAACAGAAATATAAAGAAGCAATTTCTAAATTTGTAGTCACAAGTTTAAGTTGATTTTTTTCGGTACTTAAAAGAACATGATTCAATATCGGCAAAACCAGATTTTTTGTGCAGATTCTCTCAACACAAGTTAAGCCCTTTTTTAATTCCTCTTTTAAAATAGTAAGTTTCATAATTTTATTTTAAGTTATTGTTAATATTAAGACCTTGTAAAAGTGTGGAAAGTGGATAAATCAAAGGAGAGAGCATTACGCTAATTTATAAACTTCTGAATAAAGTTGTGGAAATTCTGGGTATATTAGAAAAGCACAGAAGACTTCACACATAATCCTCAGAAAAACTCACACATTATTCAGAGTATAAACGTTCTTTCAAAAGATTAATTTCTTCAGCTAAGTCTTCATTTTTTTCAAGATCTTTAGCTATTTTTTCATATGCATAAATTGCGGTTGTATGATCTTTCCCTCCAAATTTTTTGCCAATTTGGGGGAATGAGTATTTAATTTCCTCTCTCAAAAGATACATAGCAATCTGGCGGGGTCGGACAATTTCTTTTTTCCTGGAACTAGATAAAAGATCTTTTTCAGAGAGGTTATAAAACTCTGCAATCACTTTAGTTAATTTTTGAAAGTCTATTCTTTTAGATTTTGGTTGGATGACTTTTTTTAAGAGTTTTTTTGCGGTTTCTAAATCTAAAGTTTCTGCATTCTGTAGTTTTTGAAAAGCAATTAATCGATTAAGAGCCCCCTCTAACTCCCTTATGTTGCTTTGGATATTTGTGGCGATAAATTCCAAAATTGAGTCTTCTATTATAAAGTTTTTCTCTTGAGCTTTCTGTTTTAAAATGGCAACTCGGCTTTCAAAATCAGGTTGAGAGATATCTGCAATCATGCCACCTTCAAATCTTGATTTTAGTCTTGCCTCCAACGCTGAAATGGCTTTTGGGGGCCGGTCAGAGGAAATGATAATTTGTTTATTATTTTCGTATAAGGTGTTAAACAGATGAAAAAACTCCTCTTGAGTCTTTTCTTTTCCGGCAATAAATTGGATATCGTCTACAATAAGCACATCGTATTTTCTATATTGTTCTTTAAATTGTTCAATTGTTTGATTCTTTATAGCATTAATGACGCCCCCGGTAAATCGCTCAGAACTAATATACTTTACTTTCTTCTCCGGAAATACCTTTGTGATTCTATTACCGATGGCCTGCAAGAGGTGAGTTTTACCAAGACCTACTCCGCCATATATAAATAACGGGTTGTAAAGACTGCCTGGAGAATCACTTACCGCCCACGCAGCTGCATGGGCCAATTCATTGAAAGGTCCGACAACAAAATTTTCAAACTGATACCTCGGATTTAAATTTGTTTCTTTATTGATATAAAGCTCTTCAAACCTTAACTGATCCGGGTGTATCTGAGGAGCTTTTATTGAAAGAGGGTTTTTGAATACCTCCCTTGAGGCTACCTTCAACTCTATTTCTTTTATATTTTCATTGAATTGCCGTACAATTTTTAAAAGAATCTTTTTATACCTTTTTTCAATCCACTCCTTTGAAAAATTATTAGGAACCCCAATTACAATAAGATCTTTTTGGATTTCAATAATATAGGTATTTTTAAACCAAGTAGCAAAGTTAGCTGGAGAAAGAGTCAGCTGTATTTGAGCTAGTATTGCCTGCCAGATTTCTTCTTTTTTCATAATGACTCCCTTATTTTCAATTATAAAAGGTTTGGCAAGTAAGGCAAGAAGCAAGAAATTTCAACACCCTGTGAATAACCTGTGGATAAAATGTTAAATTCTTCTTATTTGACCTTCTTCTTTTTTGATATTATACTCCAAATATAATACGAAATTTCGAAATGTCGAAATATTGATATTTCGACATTTCGATAAAACTATGACCATTACCTATAAAGAAAAGAAACGAAAGAGAAAGAAAACTCACGGATTTTTAAAACGAGCTAGAACAAAAAGTGGAAAAAGAATTCTTCAAAGACGACGAAAGAAAAAAAGGAAAAGAATAGCTGCTTAAATTATTTTTAAATTTGAAACGTGTTGCCCAAAAAACATCGCCTGAAAAAGAAAAAAGAATTTGAGCGAGTATTCAAAGAAGGAAAGGCCGCAAAGAAAGATTTTTTATTCATTAAATTCATTAAAAACGACTTAGATGCTACCAGATTTGGGTTTGTTGTCTCAAAGAAAATATCCAAAAAAGCGGTTGTGCGAAATAAAGTAAAAAGAAGACTGCGAGAAGCGGCAAGAGAAATGCTTTCTGATATAAAACCCGGATATGATGTTGTAGTTGTGGCTCAAAAAGGGATAGAAAACTTGGACTTTTTCCAAATAAAGGACAATTTAAAACAGTTATTAAAAAAAATTGATTTACAATGATTCTCTCAGATTTATTCAGAATTCTTTTATGGCAACCCTTATTTAATCTCTTGATCCTTTTTTATTTATATCTGCCAGGGAACGATTTTGGCATAGCAATTATTGCTCTTACTATTTTAATCCGATTGATTTTGTGGCCATGGCAAAAGAAAGCCATTCATTCCCAGTTAGCTCTTCAGAAAATTCAGCCCAAAATTAAGGAACTTCAGAGAAAATATAAAAATGATAGAGAAAAATTAGGAAAGGAATTTTTAAAACTCACACGTTCACAAAAAGTAAACCCACTTTCTGGTACTCTTATTACCTTTTTGCAGCTACCGATCTTAATTGCCTTATATAGGGTCTTTTGGCGTGGGTTGAGCGAAGAAAATTTTATATATCTCTATTCATTTGTAAAGAAGCCTCCGAGTCTTGATTCTTCATTTCTTGGAATGATAGACTTAGGCCAACCAAATGTTATTTTAGCTATTCTTTTAGGGATAGTCTTATTTTTACAGCAACGTTCTTTGATGCCAAGACAAAAAACAGGTAAAAGTTTTGCAAATCTTTTTCAGACCCAGATGCTTTATTTTATGCCTGTCTTTATGGCCTTGATATTTTTAAAATTTCCTTCAGCATTAGCTTTGTATTTAATCGTCTCAACCATTTTTGGCATATTACAACAAAAAATAGTCAAAAAAGAATTAGCCGAACATGAAAAAAGAGGAAATGAAAAAACAAATTAAAAAAATTGCCGAGAAATTTTTTGAAAAATTAGGCTTTGTGAGCGATATAGTGGTAGATTTAAAAGAAGAAAACACTTTTTGTATTTCTGTTAAAACTGATGACCCTCAAATTTTGATTGGAAAAAAAGGAGAAACTTTGTTTTTGATCCAAAGACTTCTTGTGAAAATTCTAAAGAAAGAGATTTCCCAAGATGCTTTAATTGATCTAGATATTAACGACTATAAAAAGAAGAAAATTAATTTCCTTAGAGAATTGGCCCAAATTACAGCAGACGAGGTAGCTTTGCACAAAAAAGAAAAAGAACTGGAACCAATGCCAGCCTATGAGAGAAGAATTATTCACTTAACTTTAGCCGAGAGAAAAGATGTCACAACCCAAAGCAAAGGGGAGGAACCAAAAAGGAGGGTGGTAATAAAACCTACGTAATAATTCTAATGTAATCTTAAAATTCTTACAATAATTATTGTTGATACTTTATCATTCCATCTTAGAGTGGAAAGATCAGAGACAGAACCATTTATTGCTGCAGCGGATTTCCATTCGCCAGAGCTA
>CAZTTZ010000006.1:0-15657 GCA_964616065.1 uncultured Candidatus Saccharibacteria bacterium
AGGTTAGGTTATTATAATAAGGTAGAATAAAGCATTGCCAGAGTAGCTCAGTGGAAGAGCAATCCCCTCGTAAGGGATAGGTCGCCGGTTCGAATCCGGCCTCTGGCTTTTTGGCAAATATGGCTGAACTATCAAAAATTGAAGAAATCAAAAAGAAAGTCCAAACATTAATGGACTGTCTTTGACTTTGAAAAGAAAAAGGAAGAATATCAGAAATTACAAAAAGAGCTTGAGGAAAAAGAAGTTTGGCAGGATTTTGAAAAACAAAAAGATCTTCTAAAAAAGATAGATGACTTAAAAGAGCTGATTCAAAAATGGGAGGATATTGAAAAAGAAATAAAAGACCTGGAAGAATTTTATGAGATTACAAAAGAAGATCCAAAATATGAAAAAGAGATTTCAAAGAAGATAGAAAGTTTAGAAGAGAAACTTAAGGAAGAAGAGATTAAGATATTTCTTTCTTCTCCATACGATGAACTTGATGCAATTTTAGAGATTAGGGCAGGGGCCGGGGGAAAAGATGCGCAGGACTGGGCAACACTTTTGTCCCGAATGTATCAAAGATTCTGCGAAAAGAAAGGTTTTAAGGTAAAAATTTTAAATCAGAGTTTTGGCGAACCTGGTCCTGAGGGAAGAATTGGCACAAAAGAAATAAGTATGTTGGTTAAAGGAAAGTATGCTTACGGAATTTTGAAGAGCGAAAAAGGAGCTCATCGATTGGTACGCATTTCTCCTTTTTCAGCCCAAAAATTAAGACATACTTCATTTGCTTCAGTTGATGTTATTCCTATTTTGCCAAGAGAGGAAAGAGAGATTGAAATTAGACCTGAGGATTTAAAAATTGAAACTTTCAGAGCCTCTGGGCCAGGTGGGCAGTATGTAAACAGGAGAGAGACAGCGGTCAGGATTACCCATATACCTTCTTCAATTGTAGTCACCTGTCAAAGTGAAAGGTCTCAAGTTCAAAATAAAGAGTTGGCAATGAAGATGCTTCTTTCCAAACTTGCTGAAAGACACAAAGAAGAGGAAAGAAAAAAAATAGAGAAGATAAAGGGAAAAAAAATTGCTCCTTCGTGGGGTAACCAGATAAGAAGTTATGTTTTTCATCCTTACAAATTGGTTAAAGATCATCGTACAGGAGTGGAGGAGAGGCAAGTTGAAGAGGTATTAGACGGAGAGTTAGATAAATTTATTGAAGCAGAAATAAAAAGCCAATTAAAAATTAAAAATTAAAAATTGGTTCTCTGAATGCCCGTTCAACCTGCGCGACGCATTTTCAAAACAAATCTCAAATTGTCTAATAAACTTTATGATTCAGTTTGAAAATATCACTAAAATTTATCCGCCAAATATTGTAGCTCTAGAAGATGTAAGTTTTGAGGTCAAAAAAGGAGAGTTTGTTTTAATTGTTGGACGCTCTGGGGCAGGGAAGACAACACTTATTAGGCTTTTATTAAGAGAAGAGGAGCCAACAGAAGGTAAAATCTTTTTTGAAGGCGAAGATGTTTTTTCAATTTCCAAAAAAAGACTCCCATCTTATAGACAAAAAATAGGGGTCATTTTTCAAGACTACAAACTTCTTTCCACAAAAAATGTTTATGAAAATGTAGCATACGCAATGGAAGTGATGGGAGCTCACGAGGCAGAAATTAGAAGAGATGTCCCAAAAGTTTTAGAATTAGTAGGCTTGGAAGATAAAG
Organism: uncultured Candidatus Saccharibacteria bacterium; assembly: GCA_964616065.1. GTDB lineage: Bacteria > Patescibacteriota > Minisyncoccia > Minisyncoccales > PEYH01 > JAGGTU01. Next base: position 1,701 of record CAZTTZ010000006.1, read on the forward strand.
CCTACAATTTTCCAGCAGAATTATCAGGTGGTGAAAAACAAAGAACAGCAATTGCCAGAGCCTTAATTGTGAGACCAGAGGTGTTAGTAGCAGATGAGCCAACGGGCAATTTAGATCCATATCATACAAAGGATATTATTGATCTTTTGCAAAAAATAAATAGTTTGGGCACAACCATTATCTTGGCCACTCATGACAGGGCTATCGTTAACAGTTTAGAAAAAAGGGTAATTACTTTAGAGAAGGGAAAAATAATTAGAGACGAAGAAAAAGGCGAATTATTGTTTTAAAAATTTATTAAAAATATGTTTACCCCTTTAAAAAGAATTATAAGTTATGGATTCAAAAACTTTAGAAGGCAGCCTACTTTAAACATTGCCACAATTTTTATATTAGTCATTTCTCTTTCATTGTTTTCCTCGCTTTTGCTTTTCAGAAGTGGAATTAAATATATTGTTGCAGAAATTCAGAAAAAAATAGATGTAAGTGTCTATTTTAAAAAGGATGCGCCCCAGGAGTTAGTAGAAGAGATAAAAAAAGGACTGATAGGGTTGGAGGAGGTAGAGGAGGTAGAATATGTTTCAGAAGAAGAAGCTTTAGACAAATTTAAAGAAAGACACAAGGACGATCCACTTATTTTAGAATCGCTAGAGGTGATAGGGGAGAATCCTTTTTATCCTTCTTTTAATATTAAGGCTCGCTCTGCCGGTCAATACGCCGCTATTTTAACATTTTTAGAAAGAGACAAATTTAAAGACGCGGTTTTGAAAGTAGATTATGCAAAGAAACAACCTTTAATTGAGAAAATCTTTAAAATTACCTCTAGTTTAAATTTAGGGGGGCTTTTTTTAACAATATTCTTAGGGTTAATTGCGGTTCTTGTTACCTTTAATACCGTAAGAATTGCCATTAAAGATGCAAGTCAAGAAATTGCAATTATGAAATTAGTGGGGGCTTCGAATTGGTATGTTCGTGGTCCATTTATTGTACAGGGTGTAATCTGTGGAGTTTTAGCGAGTATAATTACATTTTTTCTATTTTTTCTGTTAAGCTATTTTTCAGCCCCAAAGATTGTAGCTTTAACCGGAGGTTTTAATATCTTTGCTTGGTTTGGCTCTCACGCATTTTCTCTTTTTATTTTTCAGCTTGGGTTAGGAATAGGGCTGAGCGTATTATCTGGCTTGATTGCAATAAGAAAATATCTTAATGTGTAAAGAAGTCTTTTTGCGGGGTGGTGTAATTGGTAACACACAGGGCTCTGGACCCTGGTATCCAGGTTCGAATCCTGGCCCCGCAGCAACGCTAAGCGAGACAGCCACCGCTATATTAAGTTAAACTTGTTAACTTTCATTACCGTTTTATTAAATCTTATACATAAATCAAAGGCCTGCCTGCCGGCAGGCAGGAGAAAAATTCAAAAAGATGAAATTCAGCAGGCGGGGGCAAAGTCCCCGCCTGCTTTGAAACTTGCCATTGTTCCTTTGCCTAAATTAACCTTGAAGTTTCTCCTTCAAAATCAATATTTTAATTTAATGATTTCTGAAACTCTTAGCTCAAATCGTGGCAAAATGGTATAATGAAAAATAATTAAGCTAAATCTATATGCTTACATTAGCTGATGTCCAAAGAGACCCTCACATTAATATGTTCATTCAGAGAAGCAAGGAGGCTTTATCCTTTTATCACTATACCGATCATGGCCTTGATCATGTTAACTTAGTTGCAAAGAGAGCTAAGGAATTAGCCAAAAAAATTGGGCTTTCCAATTTAGAACAAGAACTTTCTGCCATTGCTGGATTTTGTCATGATATGGGCAATTTTATAGATAGAAAAAATCATGAATATTGGGGGGCATTACTATTCTTTGAGATATTTAAAAATAAAATGGCACCAAAAGAGTTAAGTTTAGTTATGCAGGCAATAGCAAATCATGATGACTACTATGCCAAAGTATTAAATCCAATATCCGCCGTTTTAATTTTAGCAGACAAATCAGATGTAAGAAGAAGTAGAGTGATCATTAAAAACAGAAAGATTATTCAAACAGATATTCACAACCGCGTAAATTTTGCAGTAACAAGCAATAAATTTAAAGTAGACCCAAAAAGGAAAAGAATTACTCTTCAGTTAGAGATAGACACAGATTTTGTGCCTGTGATGGAATATTTTGAAATTTTTACTCAAAGAATGGTTCAATGCAGAAAAGCTGCCAAATTTTTAAATTATAAATTTGGCCTAATAATTAATAATTTTAAACTTTTATAAAAAAGTTGTACTGTAGCAACTTTTCATTATGAAGATCGATTTACCGGTAATTTTTTTTGAGGAAGACCCCCATAATCCAGAAGTCCAAAAGAAAGCTTCTTTGTTGGGCTTTCCAACCATTTTATTTTTGGCTGCTAATAGTTTAGAGGAGTTTTATTCTTTAAGAGAGAGATATTTAGAGATAAACCCTAATCTGGAGATTGCCTGGTGGCCTAAATTTAAATCTATTTGGCTTTCTCCCTTTACAAGACCCAAAGAAATAGAAAAAGTTATCAAGGATTTATCAGAAAGAAAAGAAAAAAGCAAGAAACTAAAGATACTTTTAGATTTGGAGTTACCATTTTTACGGCCTCAGTATTTTATTGCCGGACTTTTTTATTTTGCCAAAAGTAAAAAATTAATTGCTGAACTTATCGAAAAAGCAGATGATATAAATGTAGAGATTTTTAGTTTCGAATATCACCCTCATATATTTATTTTTCCTAAACTTCTTGAAATTTTGGGTTTAACTTTTTTAGAGTTGAATTGTGATTATAAAAGAATTGTCTCTGCTTATACCAGCCCTATCCCTCCCGGACTTCGTCAATTAATGAAAAAATCTGTTCTTTATGCTTGGAAAAAAAGAAGAAGAGAAATGTTTGTGGCCGTAGGGGTATTTGCTCCTGGAAGAGCCGGTATAGAAAGAAAAATTACTGTTAGAGGAATTGAAAAAGATATGGAATATTTTTTGCAAAGAGGAGTAGATAAATTCGCCTTTTTTAGACTGGGAGGGTTAAATCAAAAATTTTTAAAAGTAATTCACTCCTATCTATAAATGTTTCCTTATTTACCAACGTTTATTCACTCTTTTGTTGACGGCGCTGTCTTCCTTTTTAGCGGAATTCTTTTAATCTTCCCTAAAAATAAATTTTCCAAAGAAAAAAAAGTGCTTTTTATTTTCTGGATAGCAGCTGGCATTATCTTTTGGATTAATGCCATTCAAATCGTGTTTTTTGGGATTGAAATGGAAGAAATATGTTTTTTGTTTATTAAAATCGTGGTATGCCTTATGGTTACCCAAGTCTGGATAGGCGTCTATTTTCTTTTTCTTAAAATTTTGAAATCACAATTTTTATTAAATACCATTTTGGTCATCCTAGGAATATTCTCTCTTTTTTCCATATATTTTTATCTTGCTCACGGTCAATACGAAATAGTCTTTGGAGAACCAAGAGTTACCTTACCAAACCAGCCTTCTGTAAGCTACTTGACTAGTTTATTCCTATTTATTTTATTTCTCTTTGTATTCTGGATTCTTTATAGAGACTTTAAAGAAAATGGCCTTTCTGGCAAAAACCTGGCTTCCATTTATCGATTATTGGCGGTGACCATTTATGGCGGAGTTGCTTTTATAAGAATTTTGTATTTCCTGCCTAACCCTTGGTGTCTTGAAATTTTTTATTTTTTAATTCCTATTTTACATTATCTTTCATGGCGGGAGGAGAGAGTTCCATTTAATCCTTCTTAATTTGCCATTCGATATCTTTTTCATCGCCGGCAAATTCAAGCCACTCGCCCTCAGGAGTAATTACATACCATTTCTTTTTTGTTTCTGACCAAACCATAGGATTTCCCTGATAGTAAGGCTTTTTAACTATTTCTTTTGGTTTAAGTCTGTCTAACTCTAACCATTTTTTGAAAACAGTTTCAATTGCGTAATCAAGACCTCTTGATTTTGCCCATTTGGCCACTATATCAATTGCTTTTTTTGCTTTCTCAATACTCCCTGCAAGTTCCAACAGCTGTTTTGCCGGTCTTGTGTATCTAGAATAGACAATCTCTCTTTTTTTTGCTTTTTCTTTTAGTTCGTCTAACTTTAGGCCTTTTGTCCTAAAGTAATAGGTAATAATTTGCCTGATAGCAGTTTCTTCTTTAAGTTCCAGATGGTATTTAATCCTTCTCTTTTTTAGATATTCCTCAATTTTTTTTGCAATACTTTTGCCCACTCCTTCTATTTTTTCAATTCCTTTCAGCCCTTCTTTTTTATAAATTTTTTTAATATCTTCGTCTAATTGTCTTATAGCAAAAGCAGCTTTTTTGTAAGCCTTTGGCTTATATGCAACGCCTTTAATTTCTAAAAGATAGGCAATCTCATCTAAAATTTTTGCCAGTTCCTTATTTATATTTTGTTTTTCTTTATTCTGCATACTTTTTTGCTCCAAACTTAAAAATCACAAATTTTTCTTTTGTGGGGTCAATTCCTGCTTTTTGGCAGGTGATTAAAATTTGTTTTTCTGGAGAATCTACTCCCTCAAGGTCCGGCAAAAGCAAGGCAGATTTATTGGAATCAATCGTCCTTATTAAAATTCCGTATTTTTTTGGGTTAAGTTCTTCTAAACTCTTTATAGGTTTTGGTTCTTCTAGAATATAGACTTCATAAGTAAGATAGGGGAGTTCTTCTTTTTGAATTGGCAAAAATCTTGGATCTTCTGAGGCTGAAATTGCATTTGAAATGATTTCTTCTGCTATATTATTTTTAGTAGGAAGGTAAGTACCGATGCATCCTCTTAGCTTCTTATCTTTATGAATGCTTACAAAAACCCCACTTCTTTTTTTAAAAAAGTCTTCAGGTAGATCTTTGGGAGGTTTAAGAATCTTGCCTTCCTTTACATATTTTTCTACACTCAGGCGGGCCAATTTTAGATAAGGACTTTCCATATCATTTTTAGTATAAAATTTGGAAAATTTAAGGTCAAATAAAAAAGGAGCCGTTTGGCTCCAACGAGAACGAGATACTATATAAAGGTACTAAGGAGGTTGGGAGGGAAAGGATGACCTTTCCCTCCCAAAGCGGGCAGCGCTTTTAGCAGCTGCCCTTTAATTATACCCCATCTAAATTTATATTGTCAAGGCCGGGGATAAGATAATTGAAATTAAGAAAAGATCTCCCAAAAAGAATTTATATTTTCTCAGGATAATCGGTTGTAATTTCATCTACTCCCAAATTTTTCAATCTCTTAATTTCACTTTCATCATTGGTTCTAAAAGGAGTCCATTTTTATGGGAGAGTCTTACCAAATACTTTTTGCGAGGCCTTCCCTCGTCAAGATTTATTTTCCAAAACGCATTAGGAATCTCTCTCTTTTTTTGAAGAACTCCCTTGCTTGATCTAAAATTCTTTTTTCTGCCTCTTCTTGCGGATTATAATAATTTTCTTTTACAAAAAAAGTCATCCTGCCAAAGTATAATGCTCTTAACAACTTCAAAACTTCTTTTTTGTCCCCGCCGGAGCGATGATAAATATAAAGCATTTCATAAACTATCTCGGACCAAAGTTCCTTGTTTATTTTTAAAATTCTCTCTTTCAAAAACATTTTCTCCAAAAGATTACTCATCTTTTTAGAAAAACAGGATTTAACAGATTTATAATGCTCTTGAAATTGAGAAATGGCCATCTCTTTGATTTCTTGATAATTAAGGTCAAGATTTGGAGGTTCTGTTTCATTTCTTGTTTGACAAACTAAAGGAGGATTCCTCAATTCTATTTTCTTTTGCCAAAGTTCTTTATTCTCCTTTAGAAAACTAAAGAGGGTTTCTGCCACTTCTAAAAACATTTGATTTAATTTAGGCTTGCTTGGTTTGTGAATTTTTGTTCCAAGATTTACTTGAGCAATTGCTAATCCAGATTTAATCGCCAAAAGAGTCATAAAAATATCAATTCCAAAATTCTTGACCGATTCTTTCCATCTTTGTGAAAGCCAAAAACTCACCATTTTTCCAGAAAACCCAAAATCTCCCCCAATTGGCTGGCGAATATTATAGCCCAGGAGCCCATATATTAAAGGATAGCAGAGATGATTGGTTATTGAGGCATCAAACTTATGGCGAGAATAAAAAGGGGTAACAAAATCATACCCCTTCTTAACTGACCCTAAAAGGCATTTCACCCATTCTTTCGTGATACTTTTTAAATCGGCATCAACTACCATTGCCCACTCAGCCTCCAATTCTTTAATTTTCAAAAAAAGATTAAAAAGATTATTTCCCTTTCCACAAATTCCCGGGGGTGTGGAAATATAAATTTTTGGAGTTTTTGTTTTTGTTTTTAAAAAAATCTGACCTGTTTTATCAGGAGAATTGTTATCAGAATTTATTATTACTTTTGAAAAATCTCTGAAGTATCTTTCTAATCCTTCATCAACCTTTTCTACAACATAAGAAATACTGTCGGCCTCGCAAAAAGAAGGGATGCCAACCACTATCTTTGCTTTCTTAATTCTGGAGGGATTTTCTTCTATCATTTTAGATTAATCAATTCTAAGAAGCGGTTAGTGATTCTTGAAGCTTCATAGACCTCCTTTGCCACTTTTAAATTGTTTTCAATAATTCTCTCCCTCTTTTCTTTATTCTGCAGAATGTCTGCTTGTTTTTTAATTGCCCCGAAGGAAAACTTCTTATACAGCCACCAAAATTTTAATCCGCTTTTTTCAAAATCTTTAATTATTTCTTCAATCCGCCGGCCAATAACAATTTTTCTACTAAACCAACATTCCAAAAAAGGATACCCAAACCCTTCCCTTAAACTCGTCATTAAAATTGCTTCAGAGGCCTGATATAAGTCTCCAATACTAAATTTCTTTATTTTTCCAGCATTATCGTATTTTCTTTCCAAAGGCAGAGGAGGCCTGACAAAAATTATTGGGAATTTTTCTTTAACTTTAATTTTTCTTAATTTTTGATAGTAGATTTTGCTTCGAGGGTCATTTAAATCCACCTTCCCAGAAACTACTACACCATAATTTTCTTTAGTAATTTCTCGCAATCTCTTTGTTAAAAAAATTGCCTCTTCAATATTTTTTCGCGGCACAATCCTCACTGGATAGAGAAAAAACTTTAGATTATTCGGAATTCTTAATTTTTGATAAATTAATTTTCTTTCCTTTATTTTTAGAGGCTGAGAAAATATCTCACTAACAATGCCATTTGGCAGGTAAAATATTTTCTTTTTAGGAATTCCTTCTTTAATTAATTTTTTTTCCAAATTCCTATTTACGATTAAAAAACCATCAACCCCTTCCCCATTTTTTAAAATTTTTCTAATCTCTTTTTGGGAGAAAAAACTTTTAATTTCTCTTAAATAAATTGGTGAATCTTTATAAAAATCATGGACGTGAAAATATAATTTAGTTGCTGAATTTTTAAACAATTGACCATACCAAAAATAACCAATCATTGCTGGTAAATGATAACCGCCCATTAAAGGATTTTCCACTATTACCCGGTCAATTCCTTGGGTATATTTTCCGAGTTTTTTTGCGATTATTTCTGCTTTAGCAAAGACCCCTCGCTTTTTAAGTTTCCTCTTTGGCGGTAAAAGTTCCGGTATTTTAAGATAAACTGCATTTTTAATTCTTTTTTCTTTTATCTCTCCGCCCAAAAAATAAATTTCCACATCCTGGTTCTTTTTTGCAATTTCTCTTGCCAAACTAAAAATCGACATATTAACTCCATCTCGCCAGCCAATTCCATAATGACAAAAACAAATTTTCTTTCGAGCCATTTTATTGATTTCTTATGTTTTATATTTTCTCAGGATAATCGGTTGTAATTGCATCTACTCCCAAATCTTTCAATCTCTTAATCTCATTTTCATCATTTGTTCCCCAAGCATCTAAAAAGAGTCCATTTTTATGAGAGACTCTTACCAAATCTTTTGTAATTAAAGAATGATGAACACTTATCATATCCACCTTTGCCCTTTTTGCTTTTCTAATTATTGTCTCAGGTGTCATTTGTTTTTTGAACCCACCCAAGGCCACCTTTAATAGGGGATTGACTTCTTTAAATTTTCTGGCAACAGAGGGAATTTCAGTAACCACAATCGCTTGTTTTTCCATAGAAAATCTTTTTATAGCCTTATTGATTTTTTCTTCCAGCCCCTTTTCTTTTACATCGATTTTACAAGCACATTTGTTTTTAAGAAAACTCAAAGCTTCTGACAGAGTTAAAATAAGATCACCGTTTTTGTAGGTGATCTTTTTGATTTGTTTGAGAGTTAGTTTGTTGACCCAGCCTCGGTAATTTGTCTTTTGTTTTAGACTCTTGTCGTGAAAGACGATTAATTTTTTATCCTTTGTTTGTCTTACATCAAATTCTACCACCTCGGTATCTAAATAAAGCGCTTTTTCAAAAGCCTCTTTTGTATTTTCTGTAGCATGACCCGATGCACCTCGGTGAGCAATTTTCAGCATATTATATTTAACAAGATTTATTGTAGCAAACCAACCCAACACTTCAAGATCTACTTTTCCACAGTTCAAACACTTTTTAATTTAAAGTTTGCTACAAGATATCCAACCCCAAAAGGTGCTTCATATGAAAGAATCTCCGGCTTCCAATTTAGCCCCTCCAACACGCCCAGGAGAATCAGAAGCGAGCGAAATCCACATTCTCCGGCTTCTTCCACAAGACCTTCATCGAGGTTTAGAATTTCTCGCACCCTTTTCTCTTTTAATAACTTCACAATTTTCTCATCAAACTCTTTTCCTTGAGGAGAAAAACCTCCAGGGGCATCATATGTAAGACAATGAGAAAGATCCCCACTTGCCACAAATGCAATTTTTTTATTGCTTTTTTGAATAACTTTCAAAAGAGCCTGTCCTAAATTAAAATGTGTTTCTCTTGGAAGAAGTGAATAAGAAAAAGAGATAAGTTTAAAATTAAGTCCAAGATTTAAATAATAAAGAGGAACCAAGGTGCCATGATCTAATTCTTTGGACTCAATAAGCTGAAAAGGAATTTGTATCTTTTTTAGTTCCTCTAATATTTCTCTCAATAGTTCTTTATCATTTTTAAAAGAAAGTTCTGTTGAAAAGTCTCCAAACTGAGTGAAGTGACCAAAAAAAGTCTTGGCGGAGTTAAAAACAAAAGTTTCAGGAGAGAAAGGAGCGTGAGGAGAGACAAGAATAACCGTTTCTGGTTGAGTCTCGGTGTAAATTTGAGATGTTTTCTTTAAAGCCTCAATTGTATTTTTCACCTTTTCTAAATCCAAAGGAGAGCCAATTGTTGGAATAATAATTGGAGGATGGGGCAAAAATGAGGCAATTTTGAGCATATTTTTTGAAAATATGTTTATGAGAGATTACTTAAAAACTCCTTCAATTTTTGTTTGGCATTTTGGGCAGACGCCGTTTTTATCAAATCTCTGAATAAAATAACCGATTCGCTTTATCATTAATTGGCCACATTTTGGGCAATAAGTATTTTCTCCCTCAAGGCCAGGAATGTTGCCGGTATAAACAAACTTTAGGCCTTCATTTAGGCCAATTTCTCTTGCTTTAATTAAAGTCTCAGGCGGGGTATCAGGTAGGTTTTGAAGTTTCCAAGAAATGGCTCCGCAGAATTGAGTAACATGCCAGGGAGTTTCAGGTCCTAATTCCTCTTTTATAAACTTTGCAATATTTTTAAAAATTTCTTCTTTGTCATTTAAGGTAGGAACAACTAAAGTTGTCACCTCAACCCAGATATTTTTTTCTTTTAGTCTTTTTAAATTATCTAAAACCGGCTGAAGCCTTCCACCGCAATATTTGATATAAAATTCATCTTCAAAAGATTTTAAATCTACATTGATTGCATCCAAAAAAGGTGCAATTTCTTTGAAAAGTTCTTTTGAAAAATATCCATTTGATACCCAATTGTTTTTGAGACCTTTTTCTTTGGCTAGTTTCATACAATCAAGTGCAAATTCGGAAAAGATTGTTGGTTCGGTATAGGTATAGGATATGGAAAGGGCTTTGTTCTGGCAGGCTGCTTTTACTACATCTTCTGGTGATACTTCTTCCCCCAAAATATCTTTTTTATTAATTTTTGGAGCCTGAGAGATATGCCAATTTTGACAGGTGTGACAGGCAAAATTACATCCAACAGATGCTATAGATAAAGATTGAGTTCCGGGCAAGAAATGAAAAAAAGGTTTTTTTTCAATAGGGTCTAAATTTAAAGCACAAAGCTTTCCATAGTTTAGAGCATAGAGCTTTCCGTCAATATTTTCTCTAACTCCACAAATTCCTCTTTTTTTATTTTCAATAATACAATAATGAGGACAGTTTAGACATTTTACCTTTTCATTTTCTAAGTTTTGATATAAGAGAGCCTCTTTCATTGTTTTTATTTTACCACCAAATTTCAAAAAGAAAAACTATCTTGCAGGTAGCACCTTCTCAAACGTTGTAATATAGAGATCCATGGTAATGTTATTACAATGGTGGAGGAGATTTGACAAAGTCTCTAAATTTATATATTTTTTTGTTAGCACCAAAGACAACTAAATAAAGAAAGGAGGAAAGATGAAAGAAAGAGTGAGTGATGCGCGGGAGGTTTTATTAGGACATCCGAAGATTCGGGAGAAAGAACATAAAGTAGCAAGCATTTTGAGGGAGTTGAGATTGGTTCTCGGAGAAACGCTTAAAGGGGCTGCTGATCATCAGATTAATCTTTGTTCAGAAGAGGGCAGAAAATGGGTTATAGATCGGCTTACAACCAAATTCGAGAAACCTCTTCGCCAGATTATCTATGAAGTGGAAAGGAAGTAGGATGTCAGGAAAATTGGAGGTTATTGCAGGGTGTATGTTCTCTGGAAAGACTGAGGAGCTTCTGCGCAGAGTTGAACGAGCAAAGATTGCCAAAAGAAAAGTTCTTCTTCTAAAGCCAGAGATTGACACCCGCTATTCCAAAGAAGAGGTAGTTACTCACTATGGTCGAAGTTACCCATGTCACAGAATTCCGCTTGATCCTACACTTGAAACCCTCAGGAGAATTTTGGGTGCAGAATTAGATGAAACAGAAGTCATAGGGTTTGATGAAGTACATTTCTTTGCTCCTGCTTTTGTTGAATTATGTAAGAGTTTAGTAGGCCAAGGAAAAAGAGTAATTGTTGCAGGATTGGATCTTAATTTTAGAGGAGAACCATTTGGGTCAATGCCTCAATTATTATGCCTTGCTGATGAAGCTACAAAGCTCCAGGCAATATGTGTCAAATGTGGAAAACCTGCTACAAGGACACAGAGGCTTGTTGATGGTAAGCCAATTACTTCAGGTCCAGAGATTCAAATTGGTGGAAGAGAGAGCTACGAAGCTCGTTGCTTAGATTGTTGGGTTGGCCCCGATGATTAGGCCGATTTTCGCCTCTAAAGCCCCGGCAGGAAACCTGCTAGGGCTTTTTTTATTTTTTTTCTTATGATAAATTAAGATAAATATGCTTCATCGAATTTTTATAGCCATTAACCTACCAGAAGATATTAAGTCAAAACTTCTCTCATTTCAAAGAAAATGGCCAACTTTGCCTTGTCGTTGGACAAAGCCAGAAAATTTACATATTACTTTACTGTTTTTGGGTAATTTAGATGATAATCAATTAAACGAGACAATTAAAATATCGAAAGAAGTAGCCAAAAGGCATAAACCATTTTTAATAAAGCTTGAGAAAATATGTTTCGGCCCTCCTAAAAAATTTCCTCCAAAAATGGTATGGGTAAAAGGAGAACTTAATCAAGAATTGGCTAATCTCCAAAAAGATTTGGAAGATTCAATTTTTGAGCATCCTGCTTATAGATATAAGGAAAAAGAGACAAGACCTTATTCTCCTCATATAACTTTGGCAAGGATAAAAGCGTGGGAATTTAGAAGACTGGAGGATAGACCAGAGATAGATGAGCCAATAGACTTGAGATTTGAGGTAAATTCATTTGAGATAATGGAGAGCCATCTTAAAAGAGAGGGAGCAGAGTATGAAATTTTGGAGTCAATAGTGTTGATTAAGGATAAATAAACATCAGTTATTAATAATCAATTAATTATTCTTATGAGTCTTTTATCTATTGTTCTTGAAGTATTAGGAGGCCTATCTTTGTTTTTATATGGCCTTTTTGTTTTGAGTAACGGCTTTAAGAAAGTCTTTTCTTCAAAGCTTAAGCAAATACTAACCACGCTTACTAAAAACTCTATCCGAGGAGTAGGATTGGGAGCGTTTGTTACCTCAATAATTCAAAGTTCCAGTATTACCGTAGTTACCCTGATAGGTCTGTTAAACGCAGGACTTCTTAACCTAAGAGAGGCTGTTGGTGTGATGCTTGGAGCAGAAATTGGAACTACGGTAACAGCTCAGATAGTTGCTTTTAAGATTGGAATCTATTATTCTCCGATTCTATTTATTGGTTTTATTCTATGGTTTTTTTCTCGCTCCAAGAAACTACGATATATAGGGCAAGTAATTTTAGGATTTGGGTTGCTGTTTTTAGGAATGCACTTGATGAGTTCAGGACTTAAACCATTGAGGGAAATGCCTTTTTTTATAAACCTATTAATTCGTTTTGGTCAAATTCCTATTTTGGGAGTTTTAGCAGGTGCATTGTTCACTGCGGTTATTCAATCAAGCTCAGCAACAATTGGTTTGGTAATTGCAATGGGTATGGAGGGAATAATTAACTTACCATCAGCTATTGCCCTAGTGCTGGGAGCAAATATTGGAACTTGTATTACTGGAGCATTAGCTTCTATAAAATCTTCTCTTTCTGCAAGACGGCTAGCAATTAGTCAATTATTGGTTAACATATTTGGTGTTCTATTATTTGTTTTCCTTCTTCCCTATTTTAGCAGAATGGTAGCATTTACTAGTTCCAACCTCTCTCGCCAGATTGCTAATGCTCATACTTTTTTCAATGTCATTGTAACTTTAACATCTATTCCTTTGGTGGGTTGGTTAGTAAGACTGGCTACTAAAATAGTTCCTGGTAAAGAAGCAGAGATAGAAAAAGGAACAAAGTTTTTAGATGAAAAGATTCTTAATGTGCCGAGTGTTGCAATATTGCAGGCCCATAAAGAAATTTTAAGGATGGCGACAATTACTCAAACAATGCTTCAGGAAGCAAAAGAAGCATTTTTTACTCAGAATAAATCCTTGGTCAGAAGTATAAAGGAAAAGGAAGAAAGAGTAGATGAGCTACATCATATCATTGATAATTATTTAACTAAAATTTCAACCTTAGATTTGTCAGAGAAGGGGTCCAAAACTCTTACCTTTTTAATTCATAGTGTCACTGATATAGAAAGGGTAGGGGATCATGCTGATAATTTAGCAGAACTCCTTGAGTTTAAGATAAAACAAGGTTTAAGCTTCTCTTCTAAAGCCCAGGAAGAATTGAGGTTAATGTTTGAAAAATCCATACAGTCTTTTTCAACAGCAATTTCAGCTTTTCAAAATTATAACAAAGAAACAGCCCAAAAAGTTTTAGAGATCGAAGAAGGAGTAAACCAGTTGGAAAGAACTTTAAGAGAAAGGCATTACCAAAGATTAAGAGAAGGAATTTGTAAAAAAGAAGCAGGGCCAATATATTTAGAAGTTTTGAGCAATTTAGAGCGTGTTTCCGATCATGCAGAAAATATAGCTGCTGGAATTATTTTAGACATAAACCTATGAAGAAAATTCATTTTATAGGTATTGGCGGTATCGGCATATCGGCATTAGCTCAATTTTATTTAGAAAAAGGAGCCGAGGTCTTTGGTTCTGATTTAGTCTCATCTGAAATTACTAAAATGCTGGAGGAAAAAGGAGCGAAAATTATAATAAATTCAAAATTCAAAATTCAAAATTCAAAATTACAACGAAAAGTTGCGCGGCAACCTCGTTACTTTGCGCAATTCAAAATTCAAAATTTAA
>CAZTTZ010000007.1:0-1902 GCA_964616065.1 uncultured Candidatus Saccharibacteria bacterium
ATCCACGATTTTGCCCAGATTATTTAAAAATTTATCCTTGTGCTTTGTTAAAAGAAGCTCCTTTATACAAAGTTTATAAGGAGGACAAGTACAAGCCCTACTCCTTTGAAGACCTTTTATGGCTTTTAAAAGAAATTAAAAAAGCTGTACCTTATTGGGTAAGAATTCAGAGAATTGTTAGAGATATTCCTGCCCAGGCAATTGTTGAGGGACCAACTAAAATTTCTAATTTAAGACAAATTATTCATAAAGACATGCGAAAAGAGGGGTGGCGATGTAAGTGCATAAGATGTAGGGAGGTGAGAGAAAATTATGACCCAAGAGAAAAAATTTATCTTTTTAGAGAAGATTATTGGGCTCAAGATGGCTATGAGATATTTTTAAGCTTTGAAAATAAAAACAGAACAAAACTTTTTTCCCTTTTGAGGCTTAGAATTCCTTCTCAATATTTTACAAGAGAAAAGCATTTCTTTTCAGTAATTGAGGGGGCAGCAATTATAAGAGAAATCCATACTTATGGAAAGCTTGTTGCTCTTTACCAGAAAGAAATTGCTCCTCAGCACAGAGGGCTTGGTAAGAAATTAATAAAAGAAGCAGAAAAAATTGCCAAAGAAGAATTTGGGCTGAAAAAAATAGCTGTGATTGCAGGAGTTGGGGTGAGAGATTACTTTAGAAAACTTGGGTATAAACTAAAAGACACCTATATGATTAAAATTTTTTAATCTTTTAAAATCTGTTATAATGAAAAAATTGATTAACAATTAAAAGAAAAATATGGCGGCTTTTTTTTGGCCTATAATTATTTTAATCTTTTTTCTTCTCTCAGGTTTGAGAGTGGTAAAAGAATATGAAAGAGGAGTAATTTTAACTTTGGGAAAGTATACAAGCACAAGACAACCTGGATTGACTTGGATTTTTCCCGGAATTCAACAAATGATAAAAGTCGATTTGCGAATCACAACAGTTGATGTTCCAAGGCAGGAAGCAATTACAAAAGATAATGTTCCTGTAGGAATAAATGCGGTGGTATATTTTAGGGTACAAGTCCCAGAATATGCGGTTTTACGGGTTAAAAACTATCGCTATGCCGTATCTCAATACGCTCTTGCAGCTTTGAGAGATATTGTTGGCGGAGTTGAGCTTGATACACTTTTGGCAGAAAGGGAAAGAATTGCAACTGAAATTAAAAAAGTGGTCGATGCAGAAACTGATGCCTGGGGAATTGATGTAACTGCCATTAAAATGCAAGATATTGAGTTGCCTGCCGGTATGAAAAGAGCAATGGCAGCCCAGGCTGAAGCAGAAAGAGGAAAAAGAGCAATTATTATTAAATCTGAGGGTGAGATAAAGGCAGCAGAAAACTTAAGCTCTGCAGCAGTAATTCTTTCTTCAACTCCCGGCGCTTTATCTCTAAGAACCCTTGAAACAATTGACAATCTCCAGCCCGACCCTTCAAAAACTGTAATTTTTGCCCTGCCTGTAGAAATTTTGGAAGGGTTTAAGAAGCTAGCCGGTAAGAATAATAAATAGCTATCTAATTTCTTTTAAAAATTCTCTTGCTAATTTTGCTGTTTCTTTTGAGCTTTTATAAAAATTTCTCCAAACAACCACTATATCTACATCATTAAACACCGCTGTCTGTATTTCTTGAATTGTATCTCCTCCTGCTACTGCTACCATAATATCATATTGGCTTTTAATTCTCTGAATCTCATAAAAAGGTAATTCCTTCTCGGGATTATAATCTTCCTCATCAACTCCCCTATGCAAAATTACCACATCGGGCAATTGTTTTAATTCTCTTAAAATTGAAAGCGGGTATTCTACATTCATCATATCAATCATTGAGTCCAGTCCTAATTTTTTACATTCTTCAATAAAAGCATTTATTGTCTCCAAAGG
>CAZTTZ010000007.1:2002-13585 GCA_964616065.1 uncultured Candidatus Saccharibacteria bacterium
AGTCCAGTCCTAATTTTTTACATTCTTCAATAAAAGCATTTATTGTCTCCAAAGGGGCGCATCCCAGAACCGTTGCCGCGCTTGCCCCTCCTTCTTTTGCTAACCTAACCTCTGTTTTGCCTCGGTCCATACATTTTAAATCTGCGACAATATAAGGAGTTTGTGCAACTCCCTGTGCTTTTTCTATTTCCTCTTCTTTTATAACCCGGAAAATACCTTTCCAGCTCTTTGTTTTTATCTCCCTCTGAAAATTTTCTAAAACTTTAGTGTTCCAAAAATTTCTGATTGTCTTAATTCCTTCAACCCCATAATTTTTAATTAACGGGGTGCCTGCTTCGATAATAATTCTTTTGTCTAAAGGTAGCTGAGAGATTATATTTTTTGCTTCCTCTAAAGTACTGTTTAGAGCAATTTGAAGATATTTTTGTTTTTTATTTAATTTTGCCATTTTAGTTTTTTAATTTTTTTATTTTTAATTATTTTTTCATATTAAAAATTTAACCACTAAATATCCCAAAATTGTAAAAAATGAAATTGTGGGAAGAGCAGGCAGAGGCCTTCTTTTCTTTTGTGAAAGAAATAAAAGAAGGGTAATTAAAATTCCAAAAACAGAGAAGGTTGCTACAACTAAAGAGTCTATAATGCCATAAACTGAAATAAGAGAGGAAGAAAACATCAAAGGAAAAGCGATATCTCCCCCGCCTAAAATTACATATTCCTTGCCCGGCTGAACATTTTGCAAAGAAGTGCAAAAATTAACAAGTCTGTTAGGAATTATTAATCCCATCATTGTGCCGCTTTTAAGCATAGAGGTTGCCATTTTCTGCATATGTTTGGTTTTATAAACAGCAACAAAATCATATATAGACAATAGAGCTAAAAGTATCAAAAGGGTTTCTGGCTGAAAACTCAACCCAAGCATTGCAGAAATACCAGCTAAACCCAATCCGATAAAAAGATTGTGGTTTAAAAGGGTTGGATGTTTTGCTCGCCGATATATAAAAAAAGCGCAAAAAAGAAAAGGTAGGAGATTTACAAACAAAAAATTATTTGGCAGGTAGGAAAAAAATAAAAAGAGAGTGATCAAAACTCCGTATGCTCCTGAGAAGAAATATACTACTTGGAAAATTCTACCTTTTACCTTTTTAAGTTTTGGGAAATAAACAATGAATAGAATTAGGCAGGTACCAAAAAAGAAAAGGGATACAAAGTCACCTATTGTTAAAGTAGGTATTTTAATTTCCTCCTGTAGTATAATCCTCTGAGCCTTTTGAGCGGTAAATAGTCCCAGAGAGAAAATAGAAACTACAATTATCCCTTCCAATAGGAATGTCTGAAATGTGAGTTTTTCCATACTTTAAAGTCCTTTAAGCCAAGTTAATATTTTCTCAACTTCTTCTTTTATATCGTTTGCCCCCAAGATTATAATAGCGATTCTATGCGATGTCTGATTATCTTTTAGATGAAAGACAAATAATCCTGTTTGACCAAACCCAAGTACAAATCCTGTTTTCCCTCCAATAAAATCTTCTCCTTCAAAGAAAATATTTTGGTTTGCAATCTTTATATCTTTAAATTGACCAGCAAAATCTACTAATTTGCCTTTGGTAATATCAAACAAAGGGGGCCTGTTAAAAAGAATGTATCTTGCCAAATAAAAAAGATCTTTTGCTGAGGCTTTGTTTTGACTTAGTTCTTCAAATGATACAAATTCTGCATTCTCCATCATAATCGCTTTTATTTTTTCCTGGATTAAAGCCTTCGTTTTATCCTCTCCTAAGAAATATGTTAAAGCTATCATGGCCTCTTTTGACGATCCAATAAGCATGGGATAAAGCAATTCTACAACTCCATATTTTTGGCCCTCTTTTAATATTTTTGAGCCTCCCTCTTTGGATAACATAGTCTTTGTAATTTTTACTTCTTTTCTTAAATCTACATTTTCTGCTACAACAGAGGCAACCAATAGATATGATAACTCTCCCATAGGATAAGCTGTAAGATAATTCTTCTTTAGAATTACTTGGCCTGAATCTAAGTCTGCCACAAGATAGCCTGCAGCAGAAAGAGAAGGCTCGTTGGAAATTTGAAGCAAGGCTGAATTTTTATTGTTCTGATCTATTACTAAAACCGGCATGTTCTTTTTTGCGAAATTAAACACTGCTTTGGCAGACAAATTATCTAATCTTACGCATCCGCCAGAAAACGACGAATTCAATTTCCTACCACCTCCATAATAGGGTTCACCATGAATATAATACTTACCGTAAAAATGAATACTGTAGGGCATATATACATTAGAAATATTAGAATAGCTCACCTTGTGTTTTCTTAAAACGTAATAAAGGCCTGCTGGGGTTCCTCCCCAAATATCAGGATTACCTTTAGCTGAAATCTCAAATACCTCTTTTAATTTTCCTTTTTGAAAAAGCGAAACTTTGTTTTCTGCTAAATTTATTTCTATAAAATCTTGATTCTCTGTTATAAGCGCTTCTTTTTTAGAAGAAAAATCAGGCAATATAAGAGGGTGAGTTATTGTGGGGCAACTTTTGCCCAAAATATCTATAAACACCAGGCCGGCTATGAGTAGTTTTAATAGGCTCCACATAGGTAACAATCAGGCTTTTTCTTTTTCCAGGCCTCTCTACATTTTTGAATTATAAACCTTGAAGGGGTGCGATATGTTAGTTTTCTTCTTTTTGTTCTTTTTTTTACTTTTTTGGGCATTACCTTCATAGAGTAGTAGCATGAAGTAATCTTCTTCTTGCTGCTTCTTTTTCCCTTAGTGAAATTTGGGTTTTTTTGATAGCCTTTTCTATAATCTCGATTGTTCTATCATAAGTTGGCCTAGATACAGGATAAGGAGTTCCATCCTTTCCTCCGTGTGCAAAAGAAAATCTTGCTGGATCTTCATAAGAAGGCTCCTTTCCATAAATCAACTCTGCAACTAGAGTCAAAGCTCTTATTGTTTTGGGCCCTACCCCTTTAATTCTAATTAGTTCCTCAAAAGTTTTTGGTTTCAAAAAATGGGCTGCTTCAATTGTTTTTTTAAGCCTCTTTAAATCGAACTTTTCCTTTAAAATAGGGTGCCAGTGAAATTCTATATCTTTTAAACTCATTAAAGCTAGTTGTCCGATTTGCTGTTTTTTAATTAAAGAGGTTGAGTGTTTTTGAAGCAAAACAAAATCTTTAAAAAAGGTTTTGGGTTCTTCTCTTACCACTTCTGCACAAACTTCTCTTGTCTCTTTGCTTTTTTTAGCAATTAAATTTAAGGGTTTCACTTTTCTTTGAGTTGCAATACCTGAATGAGGCTCTTCTGTAAAATCTTTTACCTTATCTGACAACCAATGATATCTCCTTGCAGTTGCATTTTTATCGTTCATTCCCTGCTGAATGACCGCCCATTTTCCGTTGTTTACAAAAATTAAATTATGATGATACAAAGTATAACCATCTTGCAAAGCGGAATTGTCAATTTTTGCCGAAATTTTTGAGGCATAAATTAGGCCTTGAATCGTTTTCTCATCCAACCCCAGGATTTCTCCCCATTGTTTAATCTGATCAGGCGTTTTTAGAGAAGTCTTACCTTTACCTCCACAAACAAAAATCCCGATTTCTTTTTCTAAATTCCTCAACCCTTCCTTTAATGCTCCCAAGGTGGTGGTGGTTAAACCTGATGAATTCCAATCGAAACCAATTACGCATCCCAATGACTGAAACCAAACTGGGTCGGCAAGCCTTTTTAAGAATTCTTCCTCTCCAAACTCTTCAACAATCGCCAAAGCTATTGCTCTTGAAAGTTTTTTCATCCGTTCAAACAACCAGGGAGGACATCTTCCTGTATCTAGTGGAACTGTAGCAATTCCTGTTCTCATCAACTTCATCATAACAAAAAGCTGGCCCTACGGCCAGCTTGTATTTTCCAAGACATCTCCAGCTAATCAATTCTGGAAACTCTAATCAGTCCTGAACAAGAAATAATTTCAATACCTCTTTTTGTTAATTCATCCAAAAACAAATTAACCCCTAAAGAATCGGAAGACATATGACCCGCAATTACTACATTGACCAAGGCATTCTCAGCCTCTTTTTTATGTTCCTCTGAAATATGCATGCCAACTATGGTTCCAATGCCAACCTGTGCCATCTTCTCATAGAGCTTTGGAGAGCCTTCTGTTCCTCCTGTAATCTCTGTTAAAGCAATTTTACCACATCGATTTTCTTTATCTCCAACAAAAATCTTGGGGCCGGCTCCAAATCGAATTGCTTGCTTATATTCTTCAATTGATTTTAAGAGATCTAACAAGTCTTTTAATCTCTCTGGTTTTTCTTTCTCAATGGTCTCTTTTAAAAACTGTGCCGCTAAATTATCACAAACAGTGTGAAGACACATTAAGTTTATTTTTAACAACTTTGCGCAATCAACAGTTCTTTGATGGTTTACTCTGTTTAGGCCTCTTGCCACCTCTGATATTCTTTCTTTCATTAGTTTTTCAGCAATATTAATAGGAACTCCGTATTGAGCCAAAACATCGCATTGAAGTTCCATTACCTCATGTAAAGTGGCAAGAGCTTTCCCTAAAGGATGATGGGAAATTACAAGATCAACCCCCAACTCTTTTGCTAGCAAAATTTCTGCAGGTTCAATATCAATTCCAACCAATACTTTTCCAATCTCTTTGTCCTCAGCAATATGAAGAATTCTGGAATCTGAAAAGGGATTTTCTAAACTTTCTAAGTCAAACTCTTCTTTTTCCTCTTCTGGCATTTTTTCATAAGCTTCTTTTCTTCTCTGGAGCAACTTTTCAATTCCAGATTTTCCCCTAAAATCGCTTTCTATTCCTTTT
This sequence comes from uncultured Candidatus Saccharibacteria bacterium, assembly GCA_964616065.1. Taxonomy (GTDB): domain Bacteria; phylum Patescibacteriota; class Minisyncoccia; order Minisyncoccales; family PEYH01; genus JAGGTU01. The sequence continues at coordinate 6,850 of CAZTTZ010000007.1, forward strand.
TGAATAGCCAGTTTATAAATTTCTTCTATTTTCATATTTTTATCCTTGTTTATTTTGTTTTGGGGAATTCTGAGGGAGAAATTTTTGATAAAGCTCTTTTATCAGTCTTTCTTGTTCATCTACATCAAAAACTTCTTTGCGAATGCGAGCTTTTTCTCTCCTTAAATATTTTCTGACACTTTTTGGAAGCTTTCTTTTCATAAATTTTCAAGAAATCACTCCTTTTGCAAGTTTTTAATTTTAAATTTTCGTTTCGCATTTTGTTTTGACTATTTGATTATTTGACTATTTGACCAACTAGCCAATTAGTCAACTTGTCAACTTGTCAATTAGCCAACCTACTCTCCTTTAATTACTGCCAGAGGCACAAGTCTTGCTACTTTTTTGGAAAGCCCTGCTTTGTGCACAACATCTACTACCTCATCAACGTTCTTATAGGCTTGTGGTGCCTCTTCTGCAATTCCTCTCCAAGATCTACATTTGATAATAATTCCTCTTTGGTTTAATCTTTTTACAACCTCTTGCCCTGAGATTGTTCTTGTTGCTTTTTTTCTTGACATTGTTCGTCCAGCACCATGACATACGCTATACCAAGCCTCTTTTGAATCTTGGGTTCCCACGAGAATATAGGAAGAGGTACCCATTGATCCTGGCACAATCACCGGTTGTCCGGTCTCTTTATATTTTTCAGGAAGCTCGGGGTGTCCTGGAGGAAAAGCTCTTGTTGCTCCTTTTCGATGCACAATCAATTTTAGTTTCTCCCCATCAACCTCATGCTCTTCAACCTTAGCAATGTTGTGAGCAACATCATATAAAAGCTTTAATTTTGCAGTTTCACCCAAAACATTTCTCCAAGCTCTTCTTACATAATGCATAATCATGTGTCTATTTGCCCAAGCAAAATTACAAGCAGCTGACATCGCTTTAAAAAACCTTTGCCCTTCTGGAGAGTTGAAAGGAACGCAGCATAACTCTTTATCTGGTAATCTTATTCCATATTTTGGATAGACAGGCATCAAAATCCTCAAGTAATCTGTGCAGTTTTGATGACCTAAACCTCGAGAACCTGTATGAATTAATACTACAACCTGCTCTTTAAATAATCCAAAATTCTTTGCTACTTCTTCATCGTAAATTTCATCTACTTTATCAATTTCGCAAAAATGATTTCCGGATCCAAGAGTTCCAACTTGATCTCTTCCCCTATTTTTGGCTTTCTCTGAAACACAATCTGCATCAGCCATTTCCATCCTTCCTTTGTGTTCACAATTCTCAATGTCTTCTTTTTCTCCATAGCCTTTTTCTACCAAATAAGGAACTCCTCCCTCTAAAATTCTATTAATCTGTTCAATTGATAATTTAATTGCCCTTCCCTTTCCTAATCCAGATGGTACTTCTTTTTGAATCTCGTCTGCCAATTTATCTAAATAAGGCCTAATTTCTTTTTCTGAATAGTCAGACATTAATAATCTGACCCCGCAATTTTCATCAAACCCGATAAATCCAGGGGAGATCGCCCCCTCTTGTAATTTCATTGCTCCTACGCCTCCAATTGGAGGGCCGTATCCTGAATGAATATCAGGCATAGCAATAGCATATTTGACAATTCCTGGCATAGTAGTTGTGTTCACCAATTGAAGTAAAGCTTCTTCCTCTGTTTCTTCAATTAATTTTTTGGAAGCGTAAATACGAGCAGGAACCCGCATGTCTTCTCTAAAACTTTTTGGTATTTCCCACAAATAATCGCTTATCTTGGTAAATTTTTCCTTTAACACGGTTTTGGATTTATTAATGATTATGTTAGGAAAATTTTTAGATATGGTTGATACTCTATTATATCCAAAAGAAATAGAGGGGCAAGTGCCCCTCTATTTAACATATCTCTCCACCTCTGCTTCTTTAAACAAAGAGACGCATTTTTTCCAAAATTCACTCTGGGTATCAACCATGTAATAGATTTTATCTCCTTCCACCTTTTTAATTAAATCTGTCTGATCTAGGAGCGCCCCAAGGATTAACTGGAGGTTGTCTTTTGAAACTATCTTTTTAAGACTATCGTTTCTCTGGATAGCCTCATTTCCATAGAGATAAGCTTCCCAGATAGTATTCACTAAATTATGAAAACCTCTTTTATGGGTTTTTGTCTTAAGCTCTGGAAGAACTCTTGTCACGATTAGAAGAAATAACTCATATGGATCTTCAGGAAGTATAGTGAGTCTTCCTTCTTTTATTCTCTGAACTGTTAATGTAAAAGGGTTTTCTTCTAGAGCCAAAGGGTGTTTCTCTCCTCTTTTATAAAGCTTAATGAAATATCTTCTCTCTGGATCCTTTATCAGTCTTCCCTCAAGGCTCATAAAAATTAAATTTTTCTCTGGAAAGAAAGAGGCTAGTTCCCGGGATCTTCTTATTAATCTTTGGTCGTTTGTGATTAGGAAAATTGTCTCAACTCTTTCATTGGAAAAGAGGTTGTATTCCAACCATTTTAAGATTGTCTCATCGGCATCCATGCAAGAAATGCAGGTAAATCCAGATTCCTCAAGCATATTTCTTATTCCGTCTGAAAGGTATCCCTCACAAAAAGCAAAGGCTCCTATCCGAGGCTTTCCTGTTAATTCTACCAAACGATCAACCAATCTTTGTCCTGGAAAATTTAGTTTTTCGTCTCTTAAACCGAGACTCAAATTTAGCCAATCTAAAACAACTGCAAACCCTTTTTGGAAAGGTGGCTGAGATATTAATTTGTCAAGGATCTTTTGATTCTCTTCTAACATATTCACAAGCGTATCCTGGGTTTTTTGGACTTGATAGATTGTCTTTTTTAGTTCTTCAACAGATCCTCCGATTTTTTCAGTCGCTTTGCTAAGACGCTCTATCTCTTTTTTAAAATCCGCCAACCATCGGCTGAAAAACTCCTCAATTCTCTGAAGATCTTTTCTCATCTCCTTCACCTCCTATTATTTATGTTCTATTATCTTTTTAATCCCTCAAATAAATTTTGCAAGGGTTATTTGAGAAATTGCCCCTTTGCTTTAAATATCAAACAGAATTGTTGCCACATAACCTCCTTCTTTCTCTTTAATTTCTAAGTCATGATAGGTGACCCCTTTGATAATTAATTCTTTCTTTTTTATTTTTCTTCCAAAAAGTTCTCCCTCAAGAGTATTATCAAGGAATTTTTCAAATTTTATATCTGAATAAACTTCATTTTCTGTTTCGCTTAAATACAAAACTTCGCTTAAAAAATCCACAAGAAGTTGTAAAATATCAGGGGATTGAATTTTAATCCTTCTTTTTACAATCTTACCATCCGGCTTTATTCCGGCTGTTTCAAACATCGCCTTCATAGCGTTTAAAAAAAGTTCCTTTTTTGAGGACCCAAATACTTTTAATTTTAAATCTGCCTTGTGAGGAAGAATTTCAAAAAATTTTTTCATAATTTAGTTACCACCTATCACTTATCAAACATTAAGCTATAATTTTTTGGCCCAGATAAATTGGGGAATATCTTTTTCTTCCATTTTGGCCAAAGAAGGATCGATTTTTTTAAGCAATCTAAATCCTGCTTTGTCTAATTCAAAGGGGTCTTTCCCTGCTAACATATATCCTAAATCCCTTTCTTTGCCCCCATGTCTTTTTTCTTGAGCAAAAATTAAAGTTTTAATTGCATCAACAACAAAAAAATCAACCTTTTTAACTTTATTTAAAAGCACAATTGCCTTATTTATATTTTTAAATGGTAAATGATAATAAAGTTTCTTTTTTGGCGCCAAAAATCCATATTGATTTTTAAAAGCACCAGTAATTTTACAAACCCGATGAGTTTTTAAAACAGGTAAAGAAATAATATAATCAAATTCAAAAATTATTTCTGGAATTGAAAAACTATAACCTCTGATTTCAATTTTTTTCTTTGGGAGTTTATTTAAGTTGAGACATAAAATTCCAAAATCATCACAAACTTTTTTAATGGGATGGTTTTGAATAATCTTATCTGAATTTCCAGCATCAAAGGCAGGGCCATCAGCAACAATTATCTCTTTTCTCTTCTTTATTTTTAAAAGAAGTTCCAGGCACTCTTTTACTGTTTCTGGATGGGTTGTTGTTGGATATTCCTCATATGAAACAATATTTGGTTTTAAAAGAATTTTCTTTTTATCCTCTATTTTTTCGAAAATTTTTCCCCACAAAAATGCTTCTTTGATAAATTCTCTTCTTTTTCTTGTTTTTCTAAGAAAAATCTCCATAAATTTTTTTAAATTCTTCTTGAACAATTTTTTTCTCGTCCCAGGGAATTTTTTTTCCTTTTTCAAGACACATCCATGGCTCGCATCCTTTGCCGGTGATAATTACAACATCATTTTCTTTTGCTGCTTTAAGCGCCTCTTTTATCGCTTCTTTTCTATCAATGATTTTTTTAACTTTTTCTTTGTTCTGAATCCCCTTTTCAATATCCTCCAAAATTTTTTTTGGATCCTCATCATATGGATCTTCATTTGTAAGAATAATTTTTCGACAATATCTATCTGCAATTCCCCCTAATTTTTTCCTCTTCCACTTATCTCGCCCGCCGCCACAGGCGCCGAAGACACAGATCATTTTATTTGGAGAAAATAAAGTTTGAATTTCGCGATATAGTTCTTGTAAACTTTCTGGGGTTATGGCGTAGTCAATAATAACCAAAAAGGGGCGGGTTATGACAATTTCCATTCTTCCTGGTATATTATTTATTTTCTCTAAACCTCTTTTGGATGTTTCTATATCTATTCCTTGTGAAAGGGCGCATGCTATGGCTGCTAAAGCGTTGTAGACATTGAATTTACCCAATAGTTTTAAATGGATTTTTACACCTTTTTGAGAAAAACTTACTCCATTTTTTGATTCAACCAAACTTTTGGCTTTAATGATTTCATCTACTTTGTTGGAGATTTCTTTGTTTTTTTGTTTTTGTGAGGCTTCTTGGCAAAACCCGTATTTCTTTTTGGCTGGAAATTGTAGGAAGTATTCTGCGTTTTTATCATCGAGATTGACTATATGAATGTTTTTTGTGGCCTCAAATAACTTTGCTTTTGCTTTTCTGTAATTCTCAAATCCTTTGTGGGCTTCTATATGTTCGGGTGAGAGATTAGTGAGGAGGGCTATATGGAATTTTATGAATCTGTGTCTGTGTTGAAGAATGCCTTGAGAGGTGACTTCTAAAACCGCATAATCACACTTTGCTTTTTTTGCTTTTTGTAAAAATCTCTGGATTAAAAAGCCTTCGGGCATGGTCATCTTGAGCAAATTAGGCCACTCTTTTTTATCTAGTTTAAATTTAATAGAAGAGATAGAAGCTACTCTAAATCCTGCTTCCTCTAAAATTTTTGCTATAAACTCAACTGTGGTTGACTTTCCGTTTGTTCCTGTAACTCCAATAACTTTAAGATATCTTGAGGGAAAGCCAAAAAATACTGCTCCAAAAAAGGTCAGTATAAGGTGGTAGGTATTGATTAAAAAAGTGGGTAATGCTCTCTTTAGAAGCTTTTTCATTATAAAAATCATCCTCCTCCAAGAATTTGTAATGCCTTTTTAATTCTCTCCTCTTGATCCCGAATCTCTGGAGGGACTCTCTTGAGGGCTTCTTTTGCTTCTTTCTGGGAAAATCCAAGAGACATTAGTCCCTGAAGAGTCTTGTCTTGTTGTAAAATTTTGGGTTGGGTTTTTTCAAGGTCGCCACTAATTTCAAGAATTATTTTTTGAATCTTCTTTTTCCCAAGCCCTTTAACTTCTTGAAAATAGGAAAAGTCCTTCTCTTTTATTGCTTTCATTAATTCTTCAAGAGTGCCTTTTGAGGCAATTTTTAGGGCAATTTTTGGCCCTACCCCTGGAATTTTTTCAAGCGTTTCAAAAATCTTCAACTGTTCTATATTTAGAAATCCATATAGTTCCGGTTTTTCGTTTTTTATACAAAGGTGACAGAAAACTTTTATATTCTCACCTTCTTTAATTTGAAAAAGAGAGTCTTCTCCTAAAAAAATTTTAAATCCAATTCCTTCTCTTTCTACAAGGAGGTAATCTTTTTCTTTAACTAAAACTCTACCGGAGATAAAGCTGATCATCATTTTTATTTAACCACAAAACTGCCCTTTATAGCAAGTAACTTGCACTTTTTAAAAAGGTGTGCTACTCTACTTTATATTAAAAATATGCCTCGAACAAAATCAGCAAAAAAGGCTTTAAAACAAGAAAGAAAACGCCAAGCTAGGAATCTTTGGTATAAAAAAAGGATAAGAGAAGCTCGAATAAGAATAAAAAAACTGACTCAAGAAGGAAAGTCTAAAGAAGCAAAGGTTTTGCTTCCTCTTTTTTATAAGTTTGTTGATAAGGCTGCTAAAGTTGGGGTGATAAAGAAAAATAAAGCGGCAAGAATGAAATCGAAAATGAGTAGGTCTTTGGCAAAAGGTTAAAGATCTAATACCAAAAGTTCTAACCCTTCTTCAGGCGCTATCTTTCCTTGTTTTATTGCTAAATCTATCTTGAAAATTTTGTGATAGAATTTTTTTAATTGTTCTAAAGTAAACCGCTTGGATTGGTGTCTTGCTTTTCTTAAGACAAAAGGGTGTATATCTTTCAATTTGCCGTCTGGGAATTTGTAAGACGTCTCTTGTTCTTTGACTATAAGCAAATTTTTAAATTGGTATTTTATCATTGAAAGAATATAAAGAGGTGATTCTCCTTTTTCTAAATGGTTATACAAAAG